>NZ_JBEXUE010000011.1:0-58121 GCF_040614275.1 Streptosporangium sp. NPDC006013 | reverse complement strand
ATCTGGAGATCGAGGCACTGGCCCGGCGCTCCCTGCGCAGCCACCCCGGTCTCGAGCCAGCTCGTCGGCCAGCGACTCGTCGGGGCCGTCCATCGCGGCGGCCCGATGCCAGGCGCGCCGCAGCCGCTGGTGGTCGTGGCGCAGCACGCCGGCGAGCAGGCGGTGCGCCGTGCGGCGCCGGGCAAGCGAGGAACCGGCGTAGACCACGGCCCGCATCGCGGGCTCGTGGAAGTCGTAGCGGTCGCCGGCGACATCGGTGACGCGGACGATCACGCCCGCCCTCTCCGCCGGTTCGAGCACGGTCAGCGCGCACCGCGGCTTCGCGGCCTCGAGCAGGGTGACCGTCTCCAGATCGGGGTCGGCCGCGAGCAGCAGGAGCATGTCCGCGGTGTCGCCGGGCAGCCGCGCCAACCGGTCGGCGTATGCGCGCCAGAGCCGTCCGCCCCTCGGCAGCGTCTCGGGCGGCGCGGCGGCACCGGAGAGCTGTTCGGGACTGAGCGACCGGGCGAGCTCCCCGAGCGCGAGCGGGTTGCCGCAGGCGATCTCCAGCAGCGACGCCCGCACGTCGTCGGTCAGTCCCGGCACCAGGTCGCCTGCCAGCCGCCCGGCCGCCTCTCTGTCCAGGGCGTCCAGCTCGAAGGCCGGTATGTCGTCGGGGACGGCGGTGCCGTCGTCGGCACCGAACAGCAGCGCCACCGCCTCCCCCGTCAGCCGCCTGGCCGCGAAGAGGCGTCAAATAGCGGGCGCCGTCATGCAAGGGAGATTCAACATGCTGATCGCTCAGCGTCCCTCCCTCCTCGAGGAGTCAATCGAGGAGACCCGGTCCAAGTTCATCATCGAGCCGCTGGAGCCGGGCTTCGGCTACACCATCGGCAACTCGCTGCGGCGCACGCTGCTGTCGTCCATCCCGGGCGCGGCGGTGACCAGCATCCGTATCGAGGGCGTGCTGCACGAGTTCACCACCGTGCCGGGCGTGAAGGAGGATGTCACCGACATCATCCTGAACCTCAAGGACCTGGTCGTCTCCTCCGAGCACGACGAGCCGGTGGTGATGTACCTGCGCAAGCAGGGCCCCGGTGACGTCACCGCCGCCGACATCGCGCCCCCGGCCGGTGTCGAGGTGCACAACCCCGAGCTGCGCATCGCCACCCTGAACGGCAAGGCGAAGCTGGAGATGGAGCTGACCGTCGAGCGCGGTCGCGGTTACGTCTCCGCCGCGCAGAACAAGCAGCCGGGCCAGGAGATCGGTCGCATCCCGATCGACTCCATCTACTCCCCGGTGCTCAAGGTCACCTACAAGGTCGAGGCGACCCGTGTCGAGCAGCGCACCGACTTCGACCGTCTGATCCTGGACGTCGAGACCAAGCCGTGCATGAAGCCCCGCGACGCGGTGGCCTCCGCGGGCAAGACCCTCGTCGAGCTGTTCGGCCTCGCCCGCGAGCTGAACGTCGAGGCCGAGGGCATCGACATCGGCCCGTCGCCGACGGACGCGGCCCTGGCCGCCGACCTGGCGCTGCCGATCGAGGAGCTGAACCTCACGGTCCGCTCCTACAACTGCCTCAAGCGCGAGGGCATCCACACCGTGGGTGAGCTCGTGGCGCGCAGCGAGCAGGACCTCCTCGACATAAGGAATTTCGGTGCGAAGTCCATCGAAGAGGTCAAGCAGAAGCTGCACGAGATGACGCTCGCGCTCAAGGACTCCCCGCCCGGGTTCGACCCGAGCGCGGTGGCCGGTGGCGGCTACGACGACGACGACAGCGCCTACGTCGAGACCGAGCAGTACTGATTTTTCTGTAACGGGGATCGTGAGCGACTCCCCGGCCCGACCCCGGTACCTCGTACGGCCGGGGCGGGTTTACTCCCAAGGAGAACGTTATGCCTAGGCCCACCAAGGGTGCCCGTCTCGGCGGCAGCCCGGCCCACGAGCGGCTGATCCTGGCGAACCTCGCCACCCAGCTGTTCCAGCACGGCCGGATCAAGACCACCGAGGCCAAGGCGAAGCGTCTGCGCCCGCTGGCGGAGAAGCTGATCACCAAGGCGAAGAAGGGCGACATGCACAACCGTCGCCAGGTGCTGACGGTCGTCAGGGACAAGGGTGTCGTCCACCACCTCTTCACCGAGATCGCCTCGACCTTCGCCGAGCGTCCCGGTGGCTACACCCGGATCACCAAGGTCGGCCTCCGTAAGGGCGACGCCGCCCCCATGGCCGTGATCGAGCTGGTGTCCGAGCCGCTGAACACGGTCCGCGTCGGCCAGACCCAGGCCGCCCCGGCGGCCAAGGCCGAGGAGACCAAGGCGGAGGAGGCCAAGGTCGAGGAGGCCAAGGCCGAGAGCGCCGAGGAGACCGCCGAGGCGACCGAGGCTCCCGCCGAGGAGACCGAGGCCAAGAAGGACAACGCCTGATCTTTCAGGCCCAGTGAACGGGCCCGGCACTCCCTCCACCGGGATGCCGGGCCCTTTCCGTTCTCCGAGAGTCTTTCGAGAGGAACATCGTGGTGCGGCTGAGGCTGGATCTCGCCTATGACGGGACCGATTTCTCCGGCTGGGCCAAGCAGCCGGGACGGCGTACGGTCCAGGGGGAGATCGAGGAGGCGCTCGGCAGGATCCTCCGGCTTCCCGAGCCTCCGGCGCTGACCGTGGCGGGGCGGACCGACGCGGGCGTGCACGCCCGCGGCCAGGTGGCCCATGTCGACCTGGACGCCGGCGCGCTCGGCGCGCTGGACAGCCGCAACCGCCGCGGGGTGCCCGCGTGGGAGCCCGGATCGGTGGAGGAGCTCGACGAGAGGCTTTCTGCCATGCGCAGGAGGCTCGCCGGAGTCCTCCCCCCAGATGTACGTGTGCATCGCGTCACGGTGGCTTCTGAAGGCTTTGACGCGAGGTTCTCGGCACTGTCAAGGCGGTACGCCTACCGGATCTCCGACGCCCCTGGCGGGGTCGACCCGCTCCGCCGCCGCGAGATCGTCTGGTACAACCGGCCCCTGGACGTGGACAGGCTCAACGCGGCCGCCGCCGGCCTCCTCGGTGAGCACGACTTCGCCGCGTTCTGCAAGAGGCGTGAGGGCGCGACCACGATCCGCGAGCTGCAGCGGCTCGACTGGGTCCGCGAGGACGGGCTCATCGTGGCGACGGTCGTGGCCGACGCCTTCTGCCACTCCATGGTCCGGGCGCTCGTCGGGTCGCTGCTGCCCGTCGGTGAGGGCAGGCTCACGGTCGAGTGGCCGCAAGGGGTGCTGTCGCGGGCCGTACGGGACTCGGGGGTGCACGTCGCGCCCGCGCACGGGCTCTGTCTTGAGGAGGTGCGCTACCCCGGCGCCGAGGAGCTCGCCAGGCGGGCCGCGGAGACTCGCCGGGTGCGGACGCTCAGTTCGTGACGCGGCGTTCCACGACCTTCGCGGTCTGGTCGCGGAAGGCACCGCTGATCTTGCCCAGGGCCTTCTCCTTGGCCGTCGGTGTGTGGCCGTCACTGTAGGTGGCGTAGCTGAACACGATGTAGCGGCCCCACACCATCCCGGCCGCGTAGCCGCCCGCGATGTGCACCCGCTCACCGCCCGTGCCGGCGGCCGAGGGCAGGCCGCGGAACCAGAGGTTGCGCTCCAGGTCCTTGGCCCGGTCGGCGGCGACCGCGGACTCGCGGGTGGGAAGCACGGCGATCCCGGTGGTCACGGCGTACCTGCGCTTGCTGTCCACGTACGTGGCCCGCAGCACCCGGCGGCATTCCTGGCTGCGCAGGGTGCCGGCGAACCTGCCGGTCGCGGCCTTCTGGCACTGCTCCGTGAGGTTGGTCTTGACCCGGGTGAACGTCGTCCCCGCCACGGACACCTTCTTGACGAAGGCGTCGGCCACGGTCATCTTGCCCGGGTCGGTCTTCTCGGAGTTGAGCATCGTGGTGTTGATCGGCTCGGGCTCACTGGTGATGTCCAGTTTGTCGGTGGGGTCGATCTTTCCCGGACCGAGGATCGGATCCGCCGCGTTCGCCGCCTGCTTGGCGTTGAACGACTGGTAGGCGAAGAAGGCCCCGACGCCGATACCGACCACCACGACCGCGACCACGGCCGCGAGCAGCGTCGTGCCGGCCTTGCCGCGGGTAGGCGGTGGGGGAGTGGGCGGCGGCTCGGGGGTGAACGCGGAGAGCGGGGTGAACGGCCCGCGTGTCGCCGCCGGGTCGCTCGGGGGTGCCGGCGGCTCGCTCGCGGATGAGGACGTCACCGGCGGGGGAGGGAAGGCGGGGAGCGGGAACGGCGAGGCGACCGCCGGGACGCCGCTGGGCGGGGTCACCTGCTCCGCGGGGGTGAAGAGCGGTGCGGGCGGGCCGGAGGCGGCCGGAGGTGTCCGGACGGGAGCGGTCTGCTCGGTGGCCGGCAGGGGCGCCTGCGAGATCGGCTCCGGCTCGGTCGCCACGGGTTGCGTGACGGGTGCGGACACGGGGGGCCGAGCCGCCGGCACGGATCGGTCACTGTCTTGACGGACGTCTTGGCGGACGTCTTGGCGGACGTCTTGGCGGACGTCCTGGGAGTCGTCCTGGGGACCGCCGGGAGCGGGAGCGGGAGCCTGGGGTGGCGGGTCCTGGTGGGCGAGGGGTGCCTGCCGGGGTGAGGCGGTGTGGACGCCGGCCGTCTTCTCGCCCCCGCCACGCTCCTCCTGGAAGACCGCGTCCGGCGGCCAGACGGCGACGTCGCCGGGTTCTCCCGGGCGGGCGACGGTCTCCTCCTGCTCTGTCCACACCGGCTCGCCGGTCGCGGCGGGCCAGGGAGCCTGCTGCCCGGACGAGGGCCAGACCTGCATGCCCGCGGCGGCGGCGGTGAAGGCCGGAGGCGGCTGCCAGGGCGGTGCTCCCGGCACGATGGGCGCGGTGGACAGCGGCGGGCCGTCCTCCGGCTGGGCGTACCAGTCGTAGGGAGCCCCGTCGTCGCCGGGGACCGTCCATGGCTGGGCCGCGCCCGGATCCGTCTCCGGCCACGCGGAAGGACCGCCGGGCTGCTCATCACCTGCGAGATCGGTCCGCGGCACGTGGGGCGAGGGCTGGCCGAAACTCGGCGGCGGCGTCGCCGGTGTCGCCGAACCCTCGGCTTCATGTCGGTGCTCGGACCCGGATTCCTGGCCACGCATACGCGGCAGCCTAGCGACAGCTGGAGATCGTCATGCGGGTATGGCTGTATCGTCTGCCGGATTCATGCCTGAAAGCGACAGTATGGCCCCGTGCTCAGGGTCGCTTGCCGGTCAACGAACGCGATTCCAGCGCGGGGGTGACGGTCGCGTCCGCCGCTCCGAAGGCCGCCTGGTTCAGTTGCTTGACCTCGTTCTTCTTTGGCAGGTGCCCGTCTTTGTACTGGAACCAGACCATTACCGCGTAGTGCCCATGGCGCCACTCGCCAACGAAAGCCTCGCCGGTTCCGAGAAGTTTGGTGACCTTATCCTTACCTGGAAGCGGTTTGATGTACTCTTCCCGCTCCTTGCCCGAACTGGCCGAGACGACCTTGGCCGCCCCCGCGGACGTCTTGAGGTTGGCGACTCCCACGGTTCCGATGATCTTCCCCGAGGCGTCGCGGAAGCTGGCGCGCAGGAGCTGGGTGCACTTGGCGGCGGTGAGGGCCTTCTTCAGCTTGTCCCCCACCACGGCCTCGCCGCACTTCCGGTCCGTCCTGCGCGTGGTCATCAGGTAGTTCTGCTTGCCGATCCGTACCTTCCGGTGTTTGAACACCTCGTTCAGGGTGAGGGCGTACGGGTCGGTGGCGCGGGAGGAGGCGAGGCCGAACTTGCCGTTCGCGATGTTGGCGGGCGGCACGAGGGGGGCCTGGGCCGAGGGGGTCGCCGCCCCGGGCATCGGGGCGGGGTCGGAGTTGGCCAGCACGGCCAGGCCGACGCCCCCGGCGATCAGCGCGGCGAGCGCGCCGAGCGCGATGAAGATCGGGCGGCGCGAGCGGGGGCCCTCGTCGTACGGGCTCCACATCTCCTGCCGTGGTCGCTCCTGCGGCGGGGGAGGCTGGACAGGCGGCGCCTGCGGCGCCTGCGGGGGCTCGGGGGCACGGTTGTGCGGCGAGGCGTCGAACCAGTGCTGGCCCTGTGCGGGCGGCGACGCGTCAGGCCGGTTGTAAGGCTGGCGGCGCGGCGGCTCCACGGGAAAACCCATGCGCCGAGCGTAGCCCGGGATCAGGGCCGGTTGGCTCAGGAGTATCCGAAGTCCTGGGTCCACCACGGCCCGTCGGGCCCCTGGACGGCTCCGACGCCGGTGGCGGTGAGCTCGCAGTTGAGGATGTTGCGCCGGTGGCCGCTGGTCTCCATCCAGTTCCGCACCGCCTCGTCGGGAGAGGTGTAGCCGCGCCCGATGTTCTCCGCGCCGCCGTCACGGTAGCCGGTGGCGTCCATCCGCTCCCAGGGCGACGTGCCGTCGGGAGAGGTGTGGGAGAGGCTGCCGGCGGACGCCATCCCGGCCGAGTGCCTCCTGGCGGACAAGATCAGCCTCCGGTCGATGCGGAGCGGCCCGCACCCGGCCCGCCTGCGCTCGATGTTGACGAGCCTGACGACCTCGCGCTCCATCGCGCCGAGGGCGGGGGTGGTGGCGTCGTCGTCACCGTTGCCGTTGAGCAGGTAGCGAGAGGGGCCGTCGTCGCCGGATCCGCCGAGCTTCGTGTCGGCGTCGTGGGTGGGGCGCGGGCGCCGGTCCGCCGGAACGGTCGGGAGGGCGGCGGGGCGGGCGACCCGGGCGAGCGGAGCCCGCTCCACCTGCCCGGCCAGGGCGCCGTTGCTGGGCGTGGGTCTGGTCGACCCGGGGTTGTTCAGATAGATCTGGTCGGCGGCCTCCTCGTCGCGGCTGCCCCGGCCGATGATGAAGCCGACCAGCAGAACCGTCATCAGGCACACGAACACCCCCATACGACGCAGGCGCGCTCGCTGGGTATGCCCGGGGTGAGGAAGCTGCCACATACCGCTATCAAAGATAGAGATGTTTGCGGTGAGGAAAAAGAGAATGATGAGAACGTGTTGGAACCGTCACGGATCCACGTTCCTCGCCGGGCTCCGGTGGCGGGATTCCCGGGAACCGCGGTCTCATGGCTGATCGCCCGCCCGTGTGTGGCGGTTCCCGGGCACTGCCGGGTCCCGGGTAGAATGCCAGGGGCACCGCCGGAGAGTCATGTCTTTTTGACTCGTGCTCATCCGCGCCGGTACTCTGCTAGTTCGTTGTGTGCGAATTGGTCTCCTCTGCAGACCGATACGCGGCGCGTCCGGCGTCATCTCCTCTGTTCTGGAGACGGAAGGTCCGGGCTGTCGTGTGCCCGCACCTACCGACCCATGTTGCTGTCATCTCCGACAGCGCCGAAGACGCGACCAAAGAAGGCATACGACCGTGCGCACGTACACACCCAAGCCTGCCGAAGTCGAGCGTCAGTGGCACATCATCGACGCCACCGACATCGTGCTTGGCCGGCTGGCCAGCCACGTCGCGATCCTGCTTCGCGGTAAGCACAAGCCGACCTTCGCCAACCACGTCGACACCGGTGACTTCGTCATCATCATCAACGCCGACAAGATCGCGCTGACCGGCAACAAGCTTGAGCAGAAGAAGGCTTACCGCCACTCGGGCTACCCGGGCGGTCTGCGTTCCATGACCTACGGCGAGCTCATGGACAAGCGTCCTGACCGCGCCGTCGAGAAGGCCGTGAAGGGCATGCTGCCCAAGAACGCTCTCGGCCGGAAGATGATCAAGAAGCTCAAGGTCTACTCCGGTTCCGAGCACCCGCACCAGGCGCAGCAGCCGGTGCCCTTCGAGCTCACCCAGATCGCCCAGTAGTCGCTAGCTGCTTGTCGCCAGCAGCGTTGGCCGACGGCCGACGCCGAGTAGGAAAGTTAGAGGAGAACCGTGGCTGAGCCCACCGGTGTCGAGACGCCCATCGAGGGCGATCAGGAAGCGTACTCCGCGGAGGAGTTCCCCTCCGAGTACACCTCCGAGTCCACTGTCAGCGGCGACGTCGCTGTCCGCAAGCCCATCACCACCGGCAACTCGTACGGCACTGGGCGCCGCAAGGAGTCCATCGCCCGCGTGCGCATCGTGCCGGGCACCGGCAAGTGGACGATCAACGGTCGTACGCTTGAGAACTATTTCCCGAACAAGGTCCACCAGCAGATCGTCAACGAGCCCTTCGTGGTTCTTGGCGCCGAGGACCAGTTCGACGTCATCGCCCGCATCAACGGTGGTGGCGTCACCGGCCAGGCCGGTGCCCTGCGCATGGGTCTCTCCCGCGCGCTGACCGCCCTGGACGTCGAGGTCAACCGCCCGCCGCTGAAGAAGGCAGGCTTCCTGACCCGTGACGCCCGCGCCACCGAGCGCAAGAAGTACGGTCTCAAGAAGGCCCGTAAGGCTCCGCAGTACAGCAAGCGTTAAGTTGGGGCGCCTTTTCGGCACCGACGGGGTACGTGGGGTCGCGGGACGCGACCTCACGGCCGAGCTCGCCATGGACCTGTCCGTGGCCGCGGCTCATGTCCTCGGCGATGCCGGGGCGTTCAGCGCCAGCGTCGGGCGGCGAGGCCGCCCCGTCGCCGTCGTGGGCCGGGACCCCCGGGCTTCAGGAGAATTCCTGGAGGCCGCGGTGGTCGCCGGCCTTGCGTCGTCTGGCGTGGACGTTCTCCGGCTCGGCGTGCTGCCCACCCCGGCGGTCGCTTACCTGACCACGGCTCTCAGAGCCGACATGGGCGTGATGATCTCCGCCTCCCACAACCCCGCCCCGGACAACGGGATCAAGTTCCTCGCCCGCGGCGGCTACAAGCTGCCGGACGCGGTGGAGAACGAGATCGAGCAGCGGGTCGGCGAGAAGTGGGAGCGCCCTGTCGGTGCCTCGGTCGGCCGCGTGCGCGAAGCGTACGGCGAGGCCGACCGTTACGTGTCCCACGTGCTGTCCACGGTGGACTGCCGTCTCGACGGCCTCAACGTGGTCCTCGACTGCGCCCACGGCGCCGCCCACATGGTGGCTCCCGAGGCGCTGCTGCGGGCCGGGGCCACGGTGGAGACGATCGGGGCGCGCCCCGACGGCCTCAACATCAACGCCGGGGTCGGCTCCACCCACCTGGACAAGCTCCAGCAGATCGTCGTCTCCCGCAACGCCGATGTCGGTATCGCCTACGACGGCGACGCGGACCGCTGCCTGGCCGTCTCGCACACCGGCGAGGTCGTCGACGGTGACCAGATCATGGCGGTGCTGGCCATGGCCATGCACGCCGAGGGGAAGCTGGTCGGCGACACCGTGGTGGCCACGGTCATGTCCAACCTGGGTTTCAAGCTCGCGCTCAAGAGCGCGGGGATCGACGTGGTGGAGACCGCCGTGGGCGACCGCTACGTCCTGGAGGCCATGAGGGCGGGCGGCTACAACCTGGGCGGCGAGCAGTCCGGCCACGTCCTGATGCTCGACCACGCCACCACCGGGGACGGCCTGCTGACCTCGCTGCACCTGCTGGCGGTCGTGGCGCGGGCGAAGAAGTCGCTGGCGGAGCTGGCCTCGGTGATGACCCGCCTGCCGCAGGTCCTGGTCAACGTCAAGGACGTCGACCGGGCCAAGGCCTCGGCTCCGGAGCTGGAGGCCGCGGTCGCCGCCGCCGAGTCGGAGCTGGGGGAGACCGGCCGGGTGCTGATCCGGCCGAGCGGCACCGAGCCGATGATCCGCGTCATGGTCGAGGCCGCCTCGGCGGAGCAGGCCGAGCAGCTGGCCGGTCGGCTGGCCGAGGTCGTCCGTACGGCCTGCGTCTGAGGGGCCGGTGATCGTCCGGGAGCGACCGCTCTCGGCAGGAATATCGAAGGCACGGCCCGCACTCCGGTGCGGGCCGTGCCTTTTGTCATTCTCTGACTGTCTCGTCAAGTAATGCATGGTTCTGCCCGTCGCCACGCCGGACTTCCCGCTGATTGACACTCTCGGTAGCCGATCAGACACTTTCAGTGGTTGCGGCGAGGTTTCCGCCCGGAAACACCACTCATCGAGCCGGTGGCCTGGGCCTGGCCGCCGCACTTCGTGCTGCTCGCGCAGCGCCCGTACGGCGGCAGGCCGCCGGTATCACGATCGATCGGAGGGAGGTCACGGGTGACGGAACTCTCGACAATCGGGTCACCTCGGCGACGACGGGTAGCAACTGTCCGGCCGGGGGCACCGACCCGCGGTGCTCGGTCGTGATCACCTTGACCCCCACCAGCATCACCCTCACCGACCTGACCAGCAGCTTCGTCTTGGCAGGCCCCCCGGATTCGACGGCCAGGAGCAACGGAGCCGTGACCATGACCGTCATCACGAACAGCGTCGACGGCTACAGCGTCACCGTGCAGGCGGATTCGGCCGAGCTCACCTCGGACCAGCCCGGCAACGACGTCACCATCCCGATCGGGAACCTGCGCGTGCGCGAGAGCGGCACATCGGCCTTCCATGCCGTCTCGGCCGGCACCCCGGTACTCGTCCATCAGCAGGACAGTCCGTCCGCTCCCGGCGGGGACGCCATCGGCAATGACTTCGAGGGTTACATCTCGTTTGTCCCGGTCGGCAGCTATTCGGCGACGCTCACCCCAGACTCCGCCGTCACCTGGGGCGGTCGCCCTCGTAACGATCCGCGCCCAGCCTCATGACACGGGCGAGATGAACCGGTATGTGGGCACCTCCGGCCGTGGGGGTGCCCACGGCCTACTCGTCGCCGGTGAGGGAGAAGCCGCGGAGGCGCTGGCCCGACCAGACCACCGCGCCGACGGTGATGATCAGCAGGGCCGGTACGGCGAAGCCGAGGGTGATCTCGGTGGAGAAGAACGGTGAGGAGGACACCTGGTCGGCGATCGACTGGGCCCACTGCTGGATGGAGAACCTCCGGGCGCCGGGGACGAAGTTGCCCACCACGCCCTCCCAGACGAGCGCGTAGACGATGCCGATGGTGACCGCGTGCCGGGTCAGCACACCCAGCAGCATGAACACCGCCGCGTACGCGATCCCGCCGACCAGGGCACCGAGGGCGAAGCCGTAGGCGATCCCGGATTCGAGGTTGACCAGCAGGTAGGCCGCGACGAAGGTCGGTACGGCGGCGAACAACGCGAGCATCGAGGCGGCGACCACGAACTTGGTCTGCGCGATCACCGGGCGGGAGATCGGCTTGGCCAGCAGGTGGATGATCGTGCCGTCGTCGATCTCGGGGGCGATCACCCCGGTCCCGGCGATCAGGCCGAGCAGCGGCAGCATGGTGCCGATGGCGAAGGTCCGCATGAGCGTGACCGCGGTCCGCTCGTCGGCGGCGCCGATGAGGTTCAGCAGGGCCGCCATGACGACCAGCACCAGGGGCAGCATGATCAGCAGCCAGATCCGGCGGCGGCCGAGGAGGGCCCGGTAGGAGATTCCGGCGATGACACCGTTCATGATCAGCTGCTCCTGTTGATCAGGTAGGAGAAGACGCTCTCCAGGTCCTCGTCGGCGGGGGAGACCTGCCAGACGCGTACGTCCGCGTCCCTGGCGACCCTGGGCAGCAGGCGGGTGAAGCGCCGGAAGTCGACCGCCTGCACCTCCAGGCCCGCCTCGGTCAGCGAGACCGCGCCCGAGGAGGCGTCGGCGATCAGCGCGGACGCCAGGCGGCGGTCGTCGCTGGAGCGGACCCGGAACAGGTGCGGGCGGTCGGTCATCCGGCGGCGGATCTCGCGGAAGTCCCCGGAGGCGGCGTGCCGGCCCGCGACCAGCACCTCGATGTGCTGGGCGACGCGTTCCACCTCCTCCAGGATGTGCGAGCTGAACAGGATGGTCTTGCCCGCCGCGCCCATGGTGCTGACCAGGTCCATCAGGTGCAGGCGCTGGCGGGGGTCCATGCCGTTGAACGGCTCGTCGAGCAGCAGGACCTGGGGGTCGTGCACCAGGGCGGCGGCCACCTTGACGCGCTGGCGCATGCCCTTGGAGTACGTCTCGATCCTGCGGTCCTTGGCGCTCTCCATCTCCACCAGGGCGAGCGCCTTGCGGGCGGCGTCCTCGGGGTCGGGCAGGCGGTGCAGCTTCGCGCTGGACAGCACGAACTGCCAGCCGGTGAGGAAGCCGTAGACGGCCTCGCGCTCGGGGACCAGGCCGATGGAGCGGTAGATCTGGTGGTTGCGCCAGATCCGGTCGCCGTCCAGGGTGACGGTGCCGCCCGAGGGCGCCAGGAACCCGGCCATCATGTGCAGCAGCGTGGACTTGCCCGCGCCGTTCGGGCCGAGCAGCCCGGTGACACCGGGGCCGACGGTCATGGTGATGTCGTTGACGGCGACCACGTTGCCGTACCAGCGGGAGACCTGGGCCAGTTCGATCCTCATCGGGAGGCCGCCTTCCGGTAGCGCGCGATCAGGGCCGTCACGGACAGGCCGATCAGCGCGATCATGATCACTCCGGCGACCAGGCTGCCCGCGCCCGAGGGGTAGATGACGTTCGAGGCGGGGGTCGCCCCGAAGATTCCGACGTGCACGGCGGCGTCCACCAGGAAGAACGGGTTGATCAGCCAGGCCCACGCGGCGGTGGCGTCGTCGCCCATCGACTCCAGCACCCCGTACAGCACCGTGGAGACGGCGGAGGTGAGCAGGTAGAGGGCGATGACCGAGGCCACGCCCAGACCGCGTCTGGGGGTGAACGAGGCGATGGCGATGCCGAGACAGGCCAGCAGCAGCGCGTAGCCGGCCGCGCCGGCCATGCTGGTGAGGTATTCGGCGGTGTGCGTGTCGCCGGGCAGGTCGATGACCACCTCACCGATGAACAGCACGGTGAGCGGCACCGCCAGCAGCAGGAACATCGCCGCGGTCATCGCCGCCAGCTTCGCCCCGACGTAGTCCCAGAGCGTCACCGGGCGCGACAGGTAGAGCGGCAGCACCCGGAAGCGCAGGTCGGGGGCGACGGCGTACGGCGACTGGGAGGCCAGGAAGATCGCGAGCACGACCTGCATGAAGACCGCGTAATCGGTGTAGCGCAGGCCCTCCTGCTTGATCAGCGCCATCGCCGCGATGGAGACGACGGCGGGCAGGAACATGATGCCCACCAGCATGAAAGGAATGATCTTGGAGCGGGCGGTGCGGCCGAGCCCGAAGATCCCGCGCAGGCTGTGCACGGTCAGCGCGGTGGTGGCGTGGCCCCGGCCGAGCCGTACCCCGTCGTAGTGGCGGTATCCGATGTCGTGGATGACACCCGTGGGTTCAGACATTGGCCGGCTCCCTGAAGACGTCCTCGATGCGCTGGCGCCCCTGTTCCAGGCGGACGAGGCAGAGGTCGAGCTCGCAGACGGCGTCGCGGAGGACATCAAAGGTCTCCGGCGCGCGGACGTGGACGAGCAGCATCCTGCCGTGCGGGGTGACGGTCTCGCCCAGCTCGGTCAGCCGGGCCACGAGCGCGTCCTGGCCCTCCTCCACCTCGACGGTCACGGTCTGGGTCTGCTGGGTGAACTCCCCGATGGCCGAGGAGCGCAGCAGCTTGCCGCCGTCGATCACGATGACGTGGTCGCAGACCCGCTCAAGCTCGCCCAGCAGGTGGGAGGTGACCAGCACGCTGATGCCGAACTCCGAGCCGATCCTGCGGATCAGCGCGAGCATCTCGTCACGGCCCTGTGGGTCGAGGCCGTTGGTGGGCTCGTCCAGCAGGACCAGGCGCGGGTCGTGCACCAGGGCCTGGGCCAGCTTGACCCGCTGCTTCATGCCGGTGGAGTAGCCGCCCATCGCGCGGTAGCGCTCCTCGTAGAGCCCGACGTGGCGCAGCACGTCGGCGGCGCGTTCGCGGGCCGCGGTGCGCGGCAGGCCGGACATCTGGGCCATGTGCACGGTGAACTCGGTGGCGGACAGATCGGGCGGCAGGCAGTCGTGCTCGGGCATGTAGCCCACGATCCGGCGGATCTCCGCGCCCCTGGTCGCGGTGTCCATGCCCAGTACCTGGGCGCGGCCGGCGCTGGGTTCGAGCAGGCCGAGCAGGATCTTGATCAGCGTGGACTTGCCCGCGCCGTTGGCGCCGACCAGACCGGTCACGCCGGGGCCGACGGTGACGGTGAGCTGGTCGAGCGCCGTCACCCGGGGGAAACGTCTGGTCAGTCCCTCGGTGGCGAGGATAGTCATACCGGGACACTATCCGCCGTCGCGGACGGACACCTCAGTCGTACGAAGGAGTCCCCCTCGTCCAAAAGGGCGGTTCACCGCCTGCCGGGGGTACCGGAGGTCGCATGCCGAACCGGGACCGGTAGGTCCTCTGCACGAGGAGCGTCGGCACCCCGGAGATGATCATTCCTGCGATGTTCACCCCGAGCCGGACGGCCGGCGCGCCCATGTCGCCCCAGCACGACAGCGCGGCGGCGACCGCGAAGTAGCCCGTGGCCGGGACCGTTGGGCGGCTCACTGAAGCCCGGAGAGTCTCCGGCCTCTCATCCGGCGGACGCGGCGCGGAGCAGGCGGAGCTGGCCGATCTCGGCGATGTTCTTCATCAGTTCGGAGTTGACCCAGGCGATCATGTGGGCGACGGTCAGTTCGGGGCTGTCCGGCCAGGGGAAGGGGGCGGTGGCGTCCAGGTCGGCGTCGGTGAGCCGGTCCAGCACCGCCAGCCACTCCACGCGAAGGCCGCGTAGCCAGTCGACGGTGGCCTGCCCGTCGCCCGGCCACCCGATCTCCTCCCGGTCACGTGGTGTCCGCCCCCGCGCGTGGTCGATGGTCACCGTCCACCACCAGCCGATGTGCCAGGTGACCCAGCCGAGGGTGGGGACCGGAATGGGATCGGGTTCGGCATCGTCCCAGTCCGGCACCCACATCCCGTCGACGCCCGGGCGCACCGTCCAGCAGTGGGGCGCGGGCTCCCAGAGAAAGTCCTCCGGCCGCAGCCGCTCCAGATGGAGTTCGAACAGCGACCAGGTCAGATCGAACTGCCAGCGGAGCAGTTCACCACGGGAAACAGTCACCGGCCGACCCTGCCACAGCGCCGGTCCGTTCAGAAAGCCGTTTTCCGGCGGCCGGGACCCTACCCGGCCGGCGTTGTGGGATGTCACGCCGGAGTACGGCGGTGTCGGTGGCGCCGTACCAGGGCGGGCAGCCAGGGTGCGGTGCCGACCAGGACCAGGAGCGAGAGCAGCGGTACCCGCCACCACCCTGAGATGCTCGCCGGTGGCGGGGGCGGTGTGGGCGTCACCCACGGCCGTGCGGTCTTCGACCAGGCCAGGAACGCGTCGCCGATCGGGAGCAGGCCGAAGGCGTACCGCTTGGTCCACGGGGTGTCGAGCGGCAGGCCGGCCAGCTCGCCGTAGCCGGCCAGCGCCTCGGCGAGCGGCGCGTCGCCGTGGACCTGGGCGGCGCCGAGGGTGACCGCGGTCGCCGACAGGCTCACCCCGAGGGGGAGCGGCCCCGAGTCGACGTCGGCCGGACCGTCCAGGCCGTCGGGGTACTCCCGTACGGCGGGTCCGAGGCCGAGCGGCGAGACGACGTAGGCGTCGCGGAAGCGTAGGTACTGCTCACCGGCGAAGGCCGGGTCGATGTCGATGAGGAAACGGTGGATGACGCTCTGCGAGGTGCCCCTGGCCACCTCGGCGACCTCGCCGGTGTCGGGGTCGGCCCGGTGCGGGAGCAGTCCGGTGCGCGGATCGAGCCGTCGGCGTACCTCCCGCAGCCACCGCTCGGCGGTCCCGGCGAACCGGGCCGGCAGCAGCGTGTCGTGCAGCCGCAGCGACGCCATCGCCACCGTCGAGTCGACCGGCCACGCCTGCCCCGGGTAGGCCGTCAGGTACGGCGACGCCGCGGCGTCGAACGCCGCGCCGAGCGCGGCGGAGTCGTCGGCGAACCGGCGTAGCTCGCCGGGATCGCGCCGCCCGGCCGGTTGCAGGCTCAGCACCTGACCGCGCAGCCAATTGCTCCAGCCGAGATAGAAGACGCCGTACGGTGGGGTGAGGTCCGGGCTGAACGGTTCGCGGCCGGACGGCGAGTCCAGCCGCTCCAGCGCCCACCGGGCCTCCCGCAGTGCCGCCGCCCGCTCGCCCGCCGGTTCTCTGACACCGATCTCGGCCCAGCTCAGACCGTACAGCGCGTGCAGGAAGAAGTACCCCTCGGGAAACAGCCGCTGCGCCTCGTCACCGGCCCCGCCGTCCAGCGCCGCGCGCAGGAACGTCAGCTGCCGCCGGACCCCGGCCGGTTCACCGGCCGTCCCCGCGGTGGCGGGCGCGACCAGCCGCACCACCCCCACCAGCGCGCAGACGCTGACCACGACGGCGACCACTCGACGCGCTTTTGCCGGACGCCTGGACATCCGCTGATCCTAGGGGGCGAAAGGGGCGGAAAGTCAGATGCGGCGGAGGCGGACGCGGCTGACCGAGTGGTCGGCGCTCTTGTGCAGGACCAGGTCGGCGCGGCCCCTGGTGGGGGCGATGTTCTCCAGGAGGTTGCGCTCGTTGATGTCGCGCCAGATGTCCTTGGCGAACTCGGTCGCCTGCTCCTCGGACAGCTCGGCGAGGTGTCTGAAGTAGGACTTCGGGTCCTCGAAGGCGGTCTGCCGCAGCTTGTGGAAGCGGTCCACGTACCAGTCGCGGATGTGCTCGACCTTGGCGTCCACGTAGATGGAGAAGTCGAAGTAGTCGTTGATCGCGAGCGCGGTGGGCGGGGCGGGCTGCAGCACGTTGAGGCCCTCGACGATGAGGATGTCGGGCCGGCGGATGGTCTGGGTCGCACCGGGCACGATGTCGTACTCCAGGTGGCTGTAGACCGGGGCCGTCACCTCGGGCAGGCCCGCCTTGACGTCGGCGACGAACCTGACCAGGGCCCGCCGGTCGTAGCTCTCCGGGAAGCCCTTCCGGTGCATGATGTTCCTGGCGGTGAGGACCTCGTTCGGGAACAGGAAGCTGTCCGTGGTGATCAGGTCCACCCGGGGGTGCTCCGGCCAGCGGGCCAGCAGGGTGTGCAGCAGCCTGGCGGTGGTCGACTTGCCGACCGCGACGCTGCCGGCGATGCCCAGGACGTACGGGGCCGTCCGCCGCTCGCCGCCGAGGAAGGTGTTGAGTGCCGCGCTGCGCTGCCTGACTCCGGTGAAGTGCAGGTTGAGCAGCCGGGTGAGCGGCAGGTAGATATCGGTGACCTCGGTCAGGTCGATCGGGTCGTCGACGCCGCGCAGTTCCTCCAGTTCGCTCTCGGTGAGCGTCAGGGGGGTGTTCTTCCGCAGGTCGCTCCACTGAGCCCGGCTCAGCTGCACGTACGGTGTCGCGGTGTCCAAACCGTTGGCCATGTTCAGCAAGCCTACTGATCGCCTCTGCGTACGATCCTGCCGGGTGCCGGGCGGGATTCTTGGGGTGTCTGGGGGGTTCTCCATAGACAAGGTGGCCGATCTCTCAGGGAAGGGGGTAGGTCATGTGCGGCATAGTGGGATATACGGGACAGCGGCAGGCGATCGAGGTCGCCGTCGAGGGACTGGGCCGGCTGGAGTACCGGGGGTACGACTCGGCGGGAATCGCACTGGTCGGATCCGGCGGCCTGGTCGTGGAGAAACGGGCGGGGAAGCTGGCCAACCTGCGCTCGGCACTGGTCTCGCGGCCCGCGCCGCCGTCGACGGTCGGGATCGGGCACACCAGATGGGCCACCCACGGGGCGCCCACCGACCGCAACGCCCACCCGCACACCGACTGTCACGGGCGGATCGCGGTCATCCACAACGGGATCATCGAGAACTTCGCCGTGCTCAGGAGCGAGCTGGAGGACAAGGGCCACCGGATCGTCTCCGAGACCGACACGGAGGTGGTGGCGCACCTGCTGGAGGAGTTCGCCGCCGGTGGCCTGGCGGAGGCGATGCGCCGGGTCTGCCTGCGGCTGGAGGGGGCGTTCACGCTGCTCGCGGTCTCGGTGGACGAGCCCGAGGTGGTGGTGGGGGCGCGGCGTAACTCGCCGCTGGTGGTCGGCAGAGGGGACGGGGAGAACTTCCTCGGCTCGGACGTGGCGGCCTTCATCGCCTACACGCGCGAGGCGGTGGAGCTGGGGCAGGACCAGGTGGTCGAGCTGCGTCCCTCGAAGATCACGGTCTTCGACTTCCAGGGGGCTCCGGCCGAGACGCGTGATTATCACATCGGCTGGGACGCCTCGGCCGCCGAGAAGGACGGCTACGACCACTTCATGCTCAAGGAGATCGCCGAGCAGCCCAGGGCCGTCGCCGACACGCTGCTCGGCAGGGTCGGCCAGGACGGCCTGCTGGTGCTGGACGAGATGCGCCTGTCCGACCAGGAGCTACGCGACATCAACAAGATCATCCTGGTGGCCTGCGGGACCTCGTACCACGCCGGGCTCATCGCGAAGTACGCCATCGAGCACTGGGCTCAGCTGCCCTGCGAGGTCGAGGTGGCCAGCGAGTTCCGCTACCGCGACCCGATCCTCACCCGGGACACGCTGGTCGTCGTGATCAGCCAGTCGGGCGAGACGATGGACACGCTCATGGCGGTACGGCACGCGCGCGGGCAGCGCTCCCGGGTGCTGGCGGTGTGCAACGTGAACGGCTCCACGATCTCCCGCGAGTCCGACGCCGTCCTCTACACGCACGCGGGCCCGGAGGTCGCGGTGGCCTCCACCAAGGCCTTCCTCACCCAGCTGGTGGCCTGCTACCTGGTGGCGCTCTACCTCGCGCAGGTCCGGGGCACCAAGTTCGGCGACGAGATCACCCAGATCGTCGACCGGCTGGCGGAGATGCCGTCGAAGGTGAGCGAGGTCCTCTCGACGGTCGAACCGGTCCGCGCGCTGGCCAGATCGCTGGCCGCTGAGCGGTGCGTGCTCTTCCTCGGGCGGCACGTGGGCTTCCCCGTCGCGCTGGAGGGGGCGCTGAAGCTCAAGGAGCTGGCGTACATGCACGCCGAGGGCTTCGCCGCGGGGGAGCTCAAGCACGGCCCGATCGCGCTGATCGACAAGGGGCTCCCGGTCGTGGTGGTCGTCCCCTCGCTGTCCGGCCAGCGGGTGATCCACGACAAGATCGTGTCCAACATCCAGGAGATCAGGGCCAGGGGCGCCAGGACCCTCGTCATCGCCGAGGAGGGCGACGACGTGGTCGAGCGGTACGCCGACACGCTGATCCGCATCCCGGCCGTGCCGACCCTGCTCCAGCCGCTGGTCGCCACGGTGCCGCTCCAGGTCTTCGCCTGCGAGCTGGCCACCGCCAAGGGGCACGACGTCGACCAGCCCCGCAACCTCGCCAAGTCGGTCACGGTGGAGTAAGTCCCGGACGGAGGTTGTCCACAGCCTGTGGACAACCCCTATGGATTACCGAGGGGCAGAAGCGGGAATAGGAGCTGCCCGCTTTCTTGCATGGTTAATTGTCGATATATGCCATATAGCGAACTGCTGACGGCGGATTAACGTGACGTGAATCCACCTGACCTCAGGGAGTCGCAAGATGGATCGTCGTCGTTTCCTTGCCGGCAGTGGTGCGCTGGCCACGGTAGGGGTGGCCGGGCCGTTCGCCGGCGTCGCGTGGGCGGGGCTGAACGGGGAGACCCGCCCCGGAGGCGGGTACGGGCCGCTGAGGCCGGTCGCCGACGAGCGGGACGGCGCGATCCGGCTTCATCTGCCCGACGGCTTCCGCTACGCCTCCTTCAGCGCCGCCGGGGACAGGTTCGGCGACGGGTCCGCCGTTCCCTCCAGGCACGACGGCATGGCCGCGTTCCGCGGGCCCGCGAACACCGCGATCCTCGTCCGCAACCACGAGGTCAACGGCCCGGTCGGCGCGTTCGGCGACCCGGCCAGGGCCTACGACCCGGCGGCGGGCGGCGGCACCTCCACGCTCAGGGTCACCCGTTACGGCAAGGTGATCTCCGCAGCCCCCAGCCTGACCGGCACCCAGATGAACTGCTCGGGTGGCCCGATGCCCTGGGGTGCCTGGGTGACCTGCGAGGAGACGGTCAACGGGCCGGACGTGGGCAACGACTTCACCGGCCAGGACAACAGCAAGCTCACCCAGAGGCACGGCTACATCTTCGAGGTCCCGATCGACGGCAGGGCCTCGGGACCGATCAGGAGCGCCGGGCGGTTCGCCCACGAGTCGGCCGCGTTCGACTCGTTCACCGGCGCCGTCTACCTCACCGAGGACAACTTCGCGTTCGCCTCCGGGTTCTACCGCTACCTGCCGCCGAAGAACCCGCTCCGGGCCGGTCGCATCCTCGACGGCGGCAGGCTGCAGATGCTGGCCGTGCGGGGCGCGCCGGGCAAGGACCTCTCAGTCGGCCAGTCCAAGGGGGCCACCTACGCGACCACCTGGGTGGACATCGACGACCCCGACCCCACCTTCATCGGCACCCCCGCCAACGACCTCGCGGTCCAGGCGGTCGGCAACCAGGGCAGAGCCAAGGGGGCGGCGCTCTTCTCCCGGCTGGAGGGGGCGATCAACCATCACGGCACGATCTACTTCACCTCCACGCAGGGCGGCGCGACCGCGTCCGGCGACACCCCGCCCAGCGGCTTCGGCAAGGGGCGCGGCCAGGTGTGGGCGTACGAGACGTGGAGCAGGAGGCTCAGGCTCGTCTACGAGTCGCCGGGCTCGGTCACCCTCGACCTGCCGGACAACGTCACCGCCAGCCCCCGGGGCACGCTGGTCCTGTGCGAGGACGGTTCGGGCGACAACTACCTGCGCGGCCTCACCAGCCGTGGCGAGATCTTCGACTTCTCCCGGCTGGCCCCCGTCACCGGGGACTCGGGCGCCGAGTTCGCCGGCTCGACCTTCGGTCCCGGCGGGCACACCCTCTACGTCAACGTCCAGTCGTCGGCGGGGATGAGCTTCGCCATCTGGGGGCCCTGGCAGCGCGGCGGCTTCTGACCTCCCCGCCGACCCCCGCGACCCGCTCCGGGGCCGGTCGTACGACGTCCGTGCCGGCAGGCGGCCGGTGAAGATCATCGGTAACCTGGGGAAATGATCGTTGGGATCGGCGTCGACGTCGTGGACGTGGCCAGGTTCGAGGCGACCCTGGTGCGGACGCCCGCGCTGCGGGGGCGCCTGTTCACCGCCGCCGAGAGCGCGCTGGCGACGGAGTCGCTGGCCGCCAGGTTCGCGGCCAAGGAGGCCGTCGCCAAGGCGCTGGGCGCGCCCCCCGGGCTGCGGCACCTGGACGCCGAGGTGCTCACCGGCGAGCACGGGCGGCCCGAGCTGCGGGTGACCGGCAAGGCGGCGGACGTCGCCCTGGCCCTGGGCGTGGTCAGATGGCACGTCTCCCTGACGCACGACGGGGGTGTCGCCATCGCCTATGTGATCGCCGAGGGATAAATTCGGTGGAATGCGGACCGCTTACACATCCGACCAGATCAGGGCGGCCGAGGCGGCGCTGATGGCGACCCTGCCCGAGGGCACCCTGATGGAGCGGGCGGCCACCGGGCTCGCGGTGGTCTGCGCCAGGATGCTCGGCGGCGTGTACGGCTCCCGCGTCGTGCTGCTCGTCGGCGGCGGTGACAACGGCGGCGACACCCTCTACGCCGGGGCACGCCTGGCGGCCAGGGGGGCCGGGGTTGACGCGATCATCGCCGGGAAGCGCGTCCACGAGGCGGGACTGGAGGCCCTGCGCCGCGCGGGCGGCCGGGTGACCGGCCTGCCCGGCGGCGAAGCCGCTACCCCCGCGACCACCCCGGCCGGCCGGCCGGTCGCTTCGGAGGGGCCGGCGGCGGGAAACCTCGCGGGAGCGCCCGGGGACGGTGTGACGGGTGGTGACGGGGTGGTGGGCGGGGCGGTCCGCGACCTGATCGGCGCGGCGGACCTGATCGTGGACGGGATGCTCGGGATCGGCGGGGCCGGGGCGCTCAGGGAGCCGTACGCGACCCTGGCCCGGCTCGCGGGTGACGCGCCCGGCGAGGTCGTCGCGGTGGATCTGCCGAGCGGGGTGGACGCGAGCAGCGGCCAGGTGGAGGGCGCGGCGGTCCGCGCGGACGCCACGGTCACGTTCGGAGCGTGGAAGACCGGGCTGCTGGTGGATCCCGGCGCCGGGCACGCGGGCCGGACGGAACTCGTCGACATCGGTCTCGGCCCCCATCTGCCGGAACCCGACGCGGTCGCGCTGACGGACGCCGACGTGGCCGCCCTGCTGCCCAGGCCCGGTGCCTCCTCCGACAAGTACCGCCGGGGCGTCGTCGGGATCGCGGCGGGCAGCGAGCGCTACACCGGTGCGGCGGTGCTGGCGGTGGGCGGGGCCCTGCGGGCCGGGGTGGGCATGGTCCGCTACGCGGGGGTCGCCGAGCCGGTGGCCCAGGTGCGGGCCCGCTGGCCCGAGGCGGTGATCACCACGCTCGCCCCCGGCGAGGGCGTCGAGGAGGTGGGCCGGGTGCAGGCGTGGGTGCTCGGTCCCGGGCTCGGCACCGGCGACGAGGCGCGCGCCATCGCCCGCTCGGTGCTGGCCGACGACGTCCCCGTGCTCGTCGACGCCGACGCGCTGACCCTGGTGGCCCAGGAGCGGTCACTGCTCCGCCGCGACGCGCCCGTCCTGATCACCCCGCACGCCGGCGAGCTCTCCCGCCTGACGGAGGTGCCGAGGGAGCTGATCGAGGCACGGAGCCTGGAGAACGTACGGCGGGCGGCGGCCGAGCTGGACGTGACCGTACTGCTCAAGGGCTCGACCACGCTGGTCGCGCAGGAAGGGCGGCCGGTCAGGATCAACCCCACCGGAAGTCCCTGGCTCGCGACCGGCGGCACCGGCGACGTGCTGGCCGGCCTGGCGGGCGCGCTGCTGGCCGCGGGACTGAGCGGTTACGACGCGGCCTCCTGCGCCGCCTACCTGCACGGAATCGCCGGTCGGCGCGGCCCTCTCGCCGCCTCCGACGTCGCCGAGGCCCTGCCGGAGACGGTGCGGTCATTGGTCAACGGGCTCAGGCAGAGCCGCTCACCTGCCAAACTGGAGCGATGAGCTTCCCGATGACGCCCGCCGAGGCACGGGTGGACCTCTCGGCGATCCGCGAGAATCTGGCGCTGCTCGGGAGCCACGCCCCCGGCGCCGAGATGATGGCGGTGGTCAAGGCCGACGCCTACGGGCACGGGCTGGTCCCCGCCGCGCGAGGTTGCCTGGAGGGCGGTGCCGGGCGGCTGGGCACCGCCTACGTCCGTGAGGCCCTTCAGCTGCGGGCCGCCGGGATCACCGCGCCGATCCTGGCGTGGATCCTCCCGCCGGGCGAGCCCCTGGCGCAGGCGGTCGGGCACGACATCGAGCTGTCGGCGGGCTCGGTCGCGGTGGTCGACGCGATCGCCGACGCCGCGGCCCTGACCGGCCGGACGGCCAGGGTGCATCTGAAGGCCGACACCGGCATGTCACGTGGCGGTGCGACGCCGCGTGAGTGGCCCGACCTGCTCGACCGGGCACTGTGGCGGCAGGCCGAGGGGACCATCGAGATCGTCGGGCTCTGGTCCCACTTCGCCTGCGCGGACATTCCGGGAGATCCGTCCATCGTGGCCCAGCTGACGGCGTTCGACGAGGCGCTGGCCGTCGCGGAGAAGGCGGGTGCCGGGGGCTCCCATGTCATCAGGCACATCGCCAACTCGGCGGCCACCCTGACGCTGCCACAGGCGCACTACGACATGGTCCGTCCCGGGATCGCGACCTTCGGGCTGAGCCCCGTGCCCGAGCTCGGCGACTTCGGGCTGCGCCCGGTGATGACGCTCGTGGCGCGGGTCGCGCTGGTCAAGCGGGTGCCCGCCGGGTCGGGTGTGTCGTACGGCCACCTGTATGTCACGGATCGGGAGACCACGCTTGGTCTCGTCCCGCTCGGGTACGCGGACGGGATCTCGCGGCGCGCCACCAACCTGGCGGAGGTGCTGGCGGGTGGCCGCAGGCGGCGGATCGCCGGTCGGGTCTGCATGGACCAGTTCATGATCGACGTAGCGGACGACCCACTGGCGGAGGGCGACGAGGTGATCCTGTTCGGTGACGGATCGCGGGGCGAACCGACTGCCCAGGAATGGGCGGATTCCCTCGGCACGATCACGCATGAGATCGTGACCGGGATCGGTTCGCGGGTCCCACGCGTTTACCGGTAAAAGGGAGCTCAGGGGGTCGCATGAGTACTACCACACGGCGCAAGGTCGGTATCGCGAGCGCGATCGTCGGTGTCGCGTCCGCGGGAGTGGCCGCCGGGGCCCTCGCCAAGCGGTACGCCGTCGGTCGCATCAGACTCCGCCCCGACCTGGAGGCGAGCGAGCCGCTTGGAGAGCTCCGGGGCCGTCCCACCACGGTCACCACCTCCGACGGCGTTTCGCTGTACGCCGAGGTGGACGGCCGGGAAGACGCTCCGCTGACCGTGGTGTTCTGCCACGGCTACACGCTCAACCTCGACTCCTGGCACTACCAGCGGCGCGATCTGGGTGACGCCTACCGCCTGGTCCTGTGGGACCAGCGCTCCCACGGGCGATCGCCGCGCATCCCGACGGAGGACTGCTCGATCGACCGGCTCGGCGACGACCTGGCCGAGATCGTCGAGGCGCTGGTGCCGGGCCCGTGCGTGCTCGTCGGCCACTCCATGGGCGGTATGACGATCATGGCGCTCGCCGACCGGCACCCCGAGCTGTTCGGCGACAAGATCAAGGGCGTCGCGCTGATCTCCACCTCCCCCGGCAAGCTCGGCGAGATCTCCCTCGGCCTGCCCGCGCTGCTGTCGAAGGCGGTGCACAAGGTCACACCGGGCACGGTGTCGATCCTGAGGCGCGGTGGCACACTGGTCGACAAGAGCCGCCAGGTCGGCAATGACGTGGCCTTCCTGGCCCTGCGCCACCTGGGGTTCGGCGATTCCAAGAACGTCAGTCCCACGGTCGTCGACTTCGTCGAGTCGATGATCCGTTCCACCCCTTTCGAGGTGATCGCCGAGTTCTACCCGGCGCTGATGTCGCACGACAAGCTGAGCGCGCTGGGTGTGCTGGACGAGGTGCCCACCTCCATCATGGTCGGTGACAAGGACTGGCTCACCCCCGTCGAGCACAGCAAGGCGATGGCGGCGGCGCTGCCGAGCGCCCGGTTCACCGAGATCCCGGAGAGCTCGCACCTGGTCCACCTGGAGCGGCCGGCGCTCGTCAACAACGCGCTGCACGACCTGCTCAAGCGGGCGAGCGCCGACACCGACGCGGGCGACGAGAACCGATGAGCCCGGACACGGGTGGGAGTGGTGACAGGAGTGACGCACCGGTGATAGTCGTGGCGACCGCCGAGGAGATGCGGGAGCTGGGCCAGAGGCTGGCCGAGCTGTTGCGGCCGGGAGACCTGGCCGTGCTGTCGGGCCCGCTCGGCGCGGGCAAGACGACCCTGGTGCAGGGCATCGCAGAAGGGCTCAAGGTACGCGGACCGATCACCTCGCCGACCTTCGTCATCGCCCGGGTGCACCCCTCGCTCTCCGGCGGTCCGGCGCTGGTCCACGTCGACGCCTACCGCCTCGGCGGGGACCTGGAGGTCGACGACCTGGACCTGGACGCCTCGCTGGAGGAGTCGGTGACCGTCGTGGAGTGGGGCGAGGGCCTGGTGGAGGGGCTCGCCGACGACCGGCTGGAGATCCTCATCGGCAGGGGCGCGTCCGGCGAGCCGGGTGAGGAACGGACCGTGACCCTCCGCGGGGTCGGACCGCGCTGGGAAGGTGTCATCTGATTTGCCCACGGGGGCTGGGAAATCCTGACAGGCTGGTACCCCGCCCCATTGGTCTAGATCGTCGGGCGCGTTGATCGACTCTGGCGGGTTTGCCCATGTTTAATGGGGAACAGGTGGGACATCGTGCCGGGCGAGGGTCGTCGGCCGGAGGGCGAAGTGGAGTTCGACGGTGCCAAGCGTCAAGCGTGTCGCGGTTGCGGGAGCCATCGTTCTTTTCGGGATGGCCGGGCTGGTCGGGTGTTCGGCGGAGGCCAACTCGGGCAGCCCGACGGCCACTCCCACCCCCACCCCGCCTGATTCCGGCATCAGCCGGCAGGACATCGAGGTCCAGCTCCAGCCGGCCCGCGCCAAGGCCGGGCAGAAGGTGTGGGTCCTGGCGAACTGCCCGATCCCCCAGGGGGGTCCCGAGCACCGCGGCACCGCGTCATCCCGGATCTTCCGCACCCCGGTGACCCTCGACCCGATCCTCGCGACGCCCACGCCGGCCCCCGCGAACACCGCCAGCCCGACGCCGCGCCCGTGGGTCCGCGGCCAGGCCACCGTCGCCGACGGCGTGGCCGCCGGTGTCTACGAGGTCAACGCCAGGTGCGAGGGGACCAACGACACGGGCAAGACCAACCTCAGGATCGTGGCCGACACCGAGCCGAGCTCCAGCCCGACGTCCAAGCCCACTTCCAAGCCGACCAGAACGATCATCAG
Source organism: Streptosporangium sp. NPDC006013 (assembly GCF_040614275.1). NCBI lineage: Bacteria > Bacillati > Actinomycetota > Actinomycetes > Streptosporangiales > Streptosporangiaceae > Streptosporangium > Streptosporangium sp. NPDC006013. The sequence goes on along the minus strand of NZ_JBEXUE010000011.1, from coordinate 31,892 downwards.
CACCGAGGCGCCGGGCACGGGCGGCGGCGGCACCGCGGCGGGAGGCCCCGCCGACTCGGGCGGGCCGATCGGCACGACGGGCGTCCTGCTCACTCTCGCCCTGGCCGGCGGCATCGGCATCGCGGTCGTGCGTCGCCGCCGCTCGTAGTCCCCGATGGCCGATTCCACCCGCTGGTCCAGGATCATCCTGGCCGGAGTCGTCACCGGTGCCGTCATGGTCGCGCTCAACAGCAGGGACGGCGGTGAGGAGAAGCCGCCGGTCCGGGCCTCGATCGTGCCCAGCCGCATCGACATCCCGTCCCTGGGCATCAAGGCGCCCCTGATGAAGCTCGGCGTGAAGGACGGCCGGATCGAACTGCCGCCGTACGAGAAGCCGAACACCGCGGGCTGGGTCAAGGACAGCGCGGTCCCCGGGGACGAGGGTTCCGCGGTGATCCTCGGGCACGTGGACACCAAGACCGCGCCCGCCGTCTTCTACAAGCTCAAGGAGATGCGGGAGGGACAGGTCATCAAGGTGGTGCGCAGCGACGGCAAGGTCGCCCAGTACCGGGTGGACACGATCGAGCAGATCAGCAAGAGCCGGTTCCCCGCCGACAAGGTCTACCTTGAGGACGGCCTGCGGCTCATCACCTGCGGCGGGACCTTCGACTGGGACAACCACGAATATCGCGACAACCTCATCGTCTACGCCACCCTGGTCAAGACCTGAGCCCAGCTGCCCGGGGCTCGCGCGGGCCCGGTACAGAGCTCGGACGGGGGCGCGGCGGGCCGCCCCACCAGGGCGGCGCTCCTGAGCCCTCCCCGGAAGGACTAGGCTAACTGTTCGTGCTGGTCCTGGCCTTTGACACCGCAACCCCCGCCGTCACAGCAGCGCTGCACGACGGTGCGAGGGTCCTCGCCGAGTCGACGACGGTCGACGCGCGCCGTCACGGCGAGCTGCTCGTACCCACGATCGAGACGGTCCTGAGTGAGGCCGGAGCCTCGCTCCGCGACGTCACGGCGGTCGTCGCGGGCTCCGGCCCCGGCCCCTACACCGGGCTCCGGGTCGGCCTGGTGACCGCCCAGGCCCTCGCGACGTCACTGGGCGTCCCGGCGTACGGCGTGTGCACGCTCGACGCGCTCGCCTACGGCAGCGGGCTGACCGAGCCGTTCCTGGTGGCCACCGACGCCCGGCGCAAGGAGGTGTTCTGGGGGCACTACCAGGAGATGCGCGCCCGGCTGTCCGGCCCCGCGGTGGACCGGCCCCAGGACCTGCCGGGGGAGCTCCCGCTGGTCGGCGCGGGCGCGCGGATGTACGCCGAGGTCTTCGGGGCCTCCCGGCTGCTGGACGCGCCGGAGTACCCCCACGCGGGCGCGCTGGCGGCGCTGGCCGCCGAGCAGCTCGGCGAGCCGGGCGTCCACACGGTCGTCGAGAGCGGCACCCACCCCGTGCTCGGCCTGCCCCACCCGATCTATCTGCGCCGTCCCGACGCCCGGGTGCCCTCGGCGCCCAAGAAGGTCTCCGCATGACGACGGTGCTCCGTCAGATGACCTTCGACGACCTGCCCGCGGTCATGGAGATCGAGCGCAGGACCTTTCCCGCCGACGCCTGGAGTGAGGGCATGCTCCGCGGCGAACTCGACGACCAGCCGAGGACCAGGCACTACGTGGTGGCCCTGGCCGAGGACGCGATCGTCGGCTATGCGGGCCTCGCCGCGGCGGGGGACCAGGCCGACGTGCAGACCATCGCGGTCCTGGCCGAATGGCGCCGGACCGGCATCGGCGGCGCCCTGCTGACCGAGCTGCTGACCGAGGCCGAACGCAGGGGCGCGGTCTCGGTCTTCCTTGAGGTGCGCGCCGACAACCCGGGCGCGCAGGCGGTCTATGACAGGTTCGGGTTCGAGCGGATCGGCATGCGCCTCCGCTACTACGATGACGGCACCGACGCGATCATGATGAGAAAGGATCTCCATGCCTGACGAACCGGTGGTCCTGGGCATCGAGACCTCCTGTGACGAGACGGGGGTGGGAATCGTCCGGGGGCACACCATGCTGGCCAACGCCATCGCCTCCAGCGTCGAGCAGCACGCCCGTTTCGGCGGGGTGGTGCCCGAGGTCGCCTCCAGGGCGCACCTGGAGGCGATGACCCCGACCGTCGAGCGGGCACTGGAACGGGCGGGCCTGCGCCTCGCGGACATCGACGCGATCGCGGTCACCGCCGGGCCGGGTCTGTCCGGCGCGCTGCTCGTCGGCGTCGCCGCCGCCAAGGCGTACTCGCTGGGTCTGGGTGTGCCGCTGTACGGCGTCAACCACCTGGCGGCCCACGTCGCGGTGGACCAGCTGGAGCACGGAGCCCTGCCCAAGCCGTGTATCGCCATGCTGGTCTCCGGCGGGCACTCGTCCCTGCTGCTGGTGCCCGATGTCGCGAGGGACGTCATCTCGCTGGGGTCCACCGTGGACGACGCCGCGGGCGAGGCGTTCGACAAGGTGGCCAGGGTGCTCGGCCTGCCCTTCCCCGGCGGGCCGCACATCGACAGGGTGGCCCGCGACGGCTCCGGCGCGGCCATCGCGTTCCCGCGCGGCAAGTACGACGACGGGACGCTCGACTTCTCCTTCTCCGGCCTGAAGACCGCCGTGGCCCGGTGGGTGGAGGCCAGGGAGAAGACGGGCGAGTCGATCCACGTGCCCGACGTGGCGGCGTCCTTCCAGGAGGCCGTCGTCGACGTGCTGACCCGCAAGGCCCTGCGCGCGTGTGCCAAGTACGGTGTCGGTGACCTGCTGATCGGCGGCGGGGTGGCGGCCAACTCCCGGCTGAGGGCGATGGCGCAGGAGCGCTGCGAGGCGGCCGGGGTCCGGCTCCGGGTGCCCAGTCCCGGGCTGTGCACGGACAACGGCGCCATGGTGGCGGCGCTGGGCTCCGATCTGGTGGCGGCAGGTGTCGAGCCGTCGCCGCTGGACATTCCCGCCGACTCCTCGCTGCCCGTCACCACGGTCCACGTGTAGCGGGCTCACGGCCGTCGCGGGACTCCGCCCCGGGCCGCCGCGCCCCCGTGGGCGGCGGCTCTCCGGGCTCTTCGAGGCGCTGTGGTGCCGCTCCTACGCGGAGTGCAGGGCCAGCACCGGGTAGTCGGTGTAGCCGCGGTGGTCGCCGCCGAAGGCCGAGCCGAAGTCGGCCTGGTTGAGCTCGGCGCCGAGGCGGAGGCGGACCGGCAGGTCGGGATTGGCCAGGAACGACGCGCCCAGCGAGACCAGGTCGGCGCCGCGCTCCAGCGAGTGCGAGACCCTGGCGGCCGGGTCGCCTATCGACGCGTCGTTGACGATGAGGGTGTTCGGCCAGGACTTGCGGATCTCCAGGCTGAGGTCGTCCGAACCGTTCATCCCCAGGTGCAGGTAGGCCAGGTCGAGATCGGCGAGCTCGGAGACCAGTGCCGGGTAGACCTCGTGCCGGTCCTCCTCGACCAGGTCCCCGGCGCCGTTGCCGGGTGAGATCCGAATGCCGACCTTGGACGAGCCGATCCGGTCGGCGACCGCCCGCGCGGTCTCCACGCCGAAGCGGATCCTGTTGTCCACCGAGCCGCCGAAGCGGTCCTCGCGCAGGTTGGCGTTCTGCGACAGGAACTGGTGGATGAGATAGCCGTTGGCGCCGTGCAGCTCGACCCCGTCGAAGCCCGCGTCCACGGCGCGGGCGGCGGCGTCCGCGAAGTCCTGGATGGTGGTCTCCGCCTCGGCGGTCGTCAGCTCCCGGGGGGTGGGGTAGTCCTGCAGGCCGTTGGGTGTGAAGATCTGACCCGCCGGTCGTACGACGGACGGCCCGATGGGCAGCGCGCCGGTGTTGTCGGGGTGGCCGATCCGGCCGGAGTGCATGATCTGGGCGAAGATCCTGCCGCCCGCCGCGTGGACGGCGTCGGTGACCTCCCGCCATCCCGCCACCTGCTCGTCGGTGTGCAGGCCCGGGGTGTTCATGTACCCCTTTCCGGCCTGGCTGGGTTGCACCCCCTCAGTGATGATCAGGCCCGCGGAGGCTCGCTGGGCGTAGTAGAGGGCGGTCAGCGACGAGGGGATCCCGTCGACGTAGGACCGCGAGCGGGTCATGGGTGCCATGACCAGGCGGTTGGGCAGCTGGAGGCCGGCCAGCGTGAACGGTGAGAACGGCATGACGATTCCCTTCTTGGCTGGCCAACTTGGCTAGCCAATAAGCAGTTCTACAACTTGGTCGGCCAACATGCAAGCGGTAGTCTCGGAGGGGACGGAAGGACCTGAACATGGCGGAGCCGCTGTTCGACGAGGGGTGCGAGGCGACCAAGGGGTGCGGCGAGTACGACGCCGACCTCAACTGCCTGATGGCCTACGCCGCCCGAGGTCACCGGGTCCTGCTCGCCAGCCTTCTCGGGGAGATCGACCTCTACCCGGGCCAGGAGCGCGTGCTGGGGGCCCTGTGGGACAACGGCCCCCAGTCGCAGAACGCGCTGGCCAGGATCGTCGGCATCGACGTGTCCACCATGACCAAGACCCTGCAGCGTCTGGAGCGCAGCGGCTTCGTCAGCCGCAGGCCCGACCTGGCCAATCGGCGGATCAGCATCGTCGAGATCACGCCCAGGGGGCACGCGCTCCGCCCCGAGGTGGACCGGGTCCTCACCGAGATGCACCACCGGATGACCCGGGGGCTGACGGAGGAGCAGACGGAGGAGCTGACGTCCCTGCTCGGCGTGGTCAGGGGCAACCTGTGCCGCGAGGCGGGGGCGCGGGACCCGGCCGGGGACCAGGCCCTCGACGCCGCTCGGACCGGCTGACGGCGCCGGTACGGGATCGGCAGGGAGCGGACCCGGACCGGTCAGGGCGTGTGGGAGTCCCGCGCACGGGCCCCTGCCTGGGAGGGCTCCGGTCAGTCCCTGGTGGGGCGGAGCAGTGCCTCGGCCAGGGCCAGCATGGTCTCCTCCAGGGCGCCCAGCCGGCGGGTGAGGTCCGCGTGCGCGGGCTCCACGGTCTCGCTCAGGGCGTCGGAGAGCTGGTCGCGGTCGGGCTGGGCGCGGAGCATCTCGGTCAGCGGTGCCAGCGCGGCCTCGGCCCGGATGACGCGCTCGTCCAGGGAGTCGAAGCGCTCGCGCTGCTCGTCGGTCTGGGCGCCGATGAGCGCGCTGACGCCGATACCGACGCCGAGGACGGAGGGCAGCGCCTCAAGGCGTTCGTCCAGGCTCTCCAGGCGCTCGCCGGACTTCTCCGCCCGGCCGTCCAGGGTGGACAGGCGGGAGTCGATGACGTCCATCCGGCCGGTGAGGCGGCCCTCGATGTCGTCGAGGCGCTCGTCGAGGGTGTCGAAACGGCCACCCGCCGCCATGCGATGGCCGTTCAGCCGGTCGACGCGGCTCTCCACGGCGGCGGCGCGCTCGTCGATCCTGGGCACCACCAGATCGACCCCGGCCCCCACCCGCTCGACCCTGCCGTTGACCTGTTCGACGGCGGCGAGCACCCGGTCGGCGGCCGTGCCGACCGCCTGCTGGACGCTCGCGGACAGGCCGAGCATCCCCGCCTCGATGCGCCCGGCGCGCTGGGAGAGGTCGGCCAGCGCCCTGTCCAGGCGGCCGAACCGGTGCGCCGCGATGCCCATGTCGGCCTGGAGCCGGCCGAGGTGCTCGGCCAGCTGCCGCACCTGCTCGTCGATGCCCTGGGTGCCGTCGGAGATCGCCCGGAGGCGGGTGAGCGCCTCGTCCACGCTCTCGCCGACGGTGCCGAGATCGGTCCACAGGCTCGGCAGCTCGCCGAGGGGGGTGACCCGGTCGCGGACGGCGTCGACCCGCCTGCCGAAGGACTCGACCCGCTCGCCGACGGCGTCGACGTGGTCGCGGACCGCCTCGACGTGCTGGGCCAGGCCCTCGGCCCAGGAGGGCGGGCGGGCGGCGATGTCGTCCAGGCGCCCGTTGACGGACTCGAGCGTGCCGTTCAGCCCGCCGATCTCGCGCTCCCTGACCTCGCGCAGCAGCCACTCCATGCCCTCCAGGCGCTGCCGGATCTCGTCGAGCACGGCGCCCTGGGTCCGCTGCTCGTAGACGTGGTCCTGGGCCGCCCGGGCGAGGAGCTCACGCATCCGGTCGGAGATGGCGGTCTGGCTGCCCGCCTGGAGCAGGGCGTGGTCAGAGTGATCCACCGAGAGCTCCTTCGCTCGCCGACGCTCAGCCGCGCGGTTGGATTGGGTCGGTTCTGCCGATGAACGGGATGAAATCGGAGGCGAGAGAGAACTCCCGCTCGGCAACCTTAGCCTCTGGATCAAGGTTTTCCAGGGGTGAGGTTAAAAGACAGGAATTGTCGGCTTGCTGGAATAATCGACCATTTTGGCTGGTCAGCTGGGGCTGCATATGAAAGCAAATGGCCTGTCACCTATTCGGGTGAGAATGACCGTCGCGGATTCACCTCCGGGCAGCCGGAGGTCTTTCCTGAGGCGGTCGACATCCACCGCGGAGCCACGTTTCTTGATCGTCACATTGCCGGCCCCGCGCTCGCGGAGCGCCGCCCGCAGCCGCTTGAGCGAGAACGGCAGCGTCTCGTGGACCTCGTACCGCGACGCCCACGGCGTCGGCGCCGCGACGTCGCCGGTGATGTAGGCGATCTGCGGGTCGAGCAGGCGCCCGCCGACCGACGCGGCGATCTCGGCGACCAGGTGGGCGCGGATCGCCGCGCCGTCAGGCTCGTAGATGTAGCGGCCCGCCGGGCCGGTGCCGGGATCGCCGAGGGTGGGGTCGGGGGTCATCGTGACGCCCGACGGCAGGATCGTGGCCCTGCGTGCCGTCTCGCCCGCCAGCGTGCCGCACCAGATCACGGCCTCCTTGACATCGCCCCGGTAGGAGACCCATTCGGCCTCCGCCCCGGCGGGGACGAACTCGTACGGGATCCCGGGGGCGACCTTCAGGCAGGCGGCCCCGGCCCTGGCCACCATCTCCAGTACGGCGGGCCAGGCGGGCGAGTAGGCCATCGGGTCGAAGGTCCTGCCCCGCGCGGTACGGCGCGCGGGGTCGGCGAACAGGACGTCGAAGGCGGCCGGGTCCAGGGTGGAGGCGTCGGCGGCGCGGACCGAGACCCGGTCGCCGAAGCCCAGGGCGGTGGCGTTGGCCGCCGCGATCGCGGCGGTGAGCGGATCGGCGTCGACCGCCTCGACGACGCATCCGGCCCTGGCCAGGGCGAGGAGGTCTCCGCCGATACCGCAGCAGACGTCGGCGACCCGGGAACCCGCGGGGACGCGCCGCGCCCGGTGGTCGGCCACCTCGCGGCGGGTGGCCTGCTCCAGGCCGGGCCGGGTGAAGTACATGAGATCGGCGTCGGCGCCGAACTTCTCCCTCGCGCGCAGCCTGAGTCCGGCCTGGGTGAGCGCCACCGAGGTCAGGTCCGCGTCGTAGATCTTTCTTAACCTTGTCACCGCCGCCACCGGGTCGTCGCCGATGGCCTCGGCCGCCGCGCCCAGCGCCTCCTGGCCGCGCGGGGTCAGGAGTTCGCGGAATGCGTCGAGATTCACACCACCCGACGCTACCGCCTTCACCGCGGGGCTTCGCGAGGGGCTTCCACCTGGTTTGACGTTCGCCCGAAGCGCAGACGGGCGCTCCGTGTTGACTGTCAAGCCCTCCTTGCATACTGTTCCGTATTGGCACTCTCCCGGTGAGAGTGCCAAATACATGCGACGAGGCAGGTCTGACACCCGCGACGGCAGACCGCTGGTCGCCTCTTCTAGATCATTCAAATCTGAAGGGGAGGTCCGACGTGACGACCGCCACCAAGGTTCCCGTTAAGCCGCTTGGCGACCGCATTGTGGTCCAGCCGCTTGAGGCCGAGCAGACCACCGCTTCCGGTCTGGTCATCCCGGACACCGCCAAGGAGAAGCCGCAGGAGGGCAAGGTCCTCGCGGTGGGTCCGGGCAACTGGGACGACGAGGGCGAGAAGCGGATTCCGCTCGACGTCAAGGAGGGCGACGTGGTCCTCTACAGCAAGTACGGCGGCACCGAGGTGAAGTACAACGGCGAGGAGTACCTCGTGCTCTCCGCCCGTGACGTGCTCGCCATCATCGAGAAGTAGTTCTCGCTTCACAAAGATGACGTATCGAGCCCCGGGTCGCGAGAGCGCCCGGGGCTTTGATGCGCCGACGTACTTATAGAGAGGACTGTCATGCCGAAGATCCTGTCGTTCGAGGAGGACGCGCGCCGAGCTCTCGAGCGCGGCGTGAACGCTCTCGCGGACGCGGTCAAGGTGACGCTGGGCCCGCGTGGCCGCAATGTCGTCATCGACAAGAAGTTCGGTGCGCCGACCATCACCAACGACGGTGTCACCATCGCCCGCGAGGTCGAGCTTGAGGCGCCGTACGAGAACCTTGGCGCGCAGCTGGCCAAGGAAGTGGCGACCAAGACCAACGACGTCGCCGGTGACGGCACCACCACCGCGACCGTTCTGGCCCAGGCCATGGTCCGCGAGGGCCTGCGCAACGTGGCCGCCGGTGCCCAGCCGCTCTCCCTCAAGCGCGGCATCGACATCGCGGCCAAGACCGTCAGCGACAGGCTGATCGAGTCGGCCCGCCCGGTCGAGGACAAGAAGGAGATCGCGAATGTGGCGACGATCTCCGCGCAGGACGCCAAGATCGGCGAGCTGATCGCCGAGGCGTTCGACAAGGTGGGCAAGGACGGTGTCATCACCGTCGAAGAGTCCAACAGCATGGGCCTGGAGCTCGAGTTCACCGAGGGTCTCCAGTTCGACAAGGGCTACCTGTCGCCCTACATGGTGACCGACCAGGAGCGCATGGAGGCGGTCCTGGAGGACCCCTACATCCTGATCACCCAGAACAAGATCTCCTCTGTCGCCGACTTCCTGCCGCTGCTCGAGAAGATCGCGCAGACGAAGAAGGCCCTGCTGGTCATCGCCGAGGACGTCGAGGGCGAGGCCCTCGCGGTTCTCGTCACGAACAAGATCCGTGGCACCTTCACCTCCGTCGCCGTCAAGGCGCCGGGCTTCGGTGACCGCCGCAAGGCCATGCTGCAGGACATCGCCATCCTCACCGGTGGCCAGGTGGTCAGCGAGGAGATCGGCCTCAAGCTGGAGCACGTCGGCCTGGAGGTGCTGGGCACCGCCCGGCGCGTCGTCATCACCAAGGACTCCACCACCGTCGTCGACGGTGCCGGCGAGGCCTCGGCGATCGCCGACCGGGTCAAGGAGATCAAGCTCGCCATCGAGCAGTCCGACTCCGACTGGGACCGTGAGAAGCTCCAGGAGCGTCTCGCCAAGCTCTCCGGCGGCGTCTGCGTGCTGAAGGTCGGCGCGGCCACCGAGGTGGAGCTGAAGGAGAAGAAGCACCGCCTGGAGGACGCCATCTCGGCGACCCGCGCGGCGATCGAGGAGGGCATCGTCTCCGGCGGTGGCTCCGCGCTCGTGCACGTCTCCAAGGTCCTCGACGACCTGGGCCTGACCGGCGACGAGGCGACCGGTGTCGCCATCGTCCGCAAGGCGCTCGTCGAGCCGGCCCGCTGGATCGCGGAGAACGCCGGCCTCGAAGGCTACGTGGTGACCTTCAAGGTCGCCGACCTGCCCATCGGCCACGGCCTCAACGCCGCCACCGGCGAGTACGGCGACCTGATCGCCCAGGGTGTCATCGACCCGGTCAAGGTCACCCGCTCGGCCGTCCAGAACGCGGCCTCCATCGCCGGCATGCTGCTGACGACCGAGGCGCTCGTGGTGGACAAGCCCGAGGAGGAGGCTCCGGCCGCCGCCGGTCAGGGCCACGGCCACGGCCACGGTCACTGATCTCACCGGTTCCGAACGGCTCGCGTCTCCCCGGAGGCGCGAGCCGTTCGCGTTTTGCGGTAAACCAAATGTGCCCGCACCGCGTCATGGCGCGTCACTCGTAAGGGCAAACGCGGTTCCTCCGAATAGTCGATGTATTTGGCAATCGAATGAAATATTTGCACATAGCGTAGTCGTCGTGGTCACCGTGTGATTACGCACCGTTATCGCCGCCTCAATGTGACCAATCCGTAGCCGTTTGCCATGACGACAGGCACTATCAGGGCGGGCATCATGCCTAACGTGACCGAGGGATGCGTCGCCGACGCCAAAAATGGGGTGAGGCTTGCGACGAGGTCCGAAGGGGGCGTCCATAGGGACGATCTCAAGGATCTGACGAGCCTCGCCGTTCAGGGGGATCGCACCGCGATCGAATCTCTGATCGCGCAACTGCGGCCGATGGTCGTCCGTTATTGCCGTGGTCGTCTGGGCCGGGTTTCCGGTCAGTATCACATCGCGGACGACGTGGCCCAGGAAGTATGTATCGCGGTGCTGTCCGCGCTGCCCCGTTACCGTGACATGGGGCGCCCGTTCGCGTCCTTCGTCTTCGGCATCGCGTCGCACAAGGTGGCCGACGCGCTGCGCAGCTCCGTGCGGTCCGCCGTGCCCACCCAGGACCTTCCTGACGGGCCCGACGAGGGGCCGGGGCCCGAGGAGACCGTGGTGCGCTACATCGAGGCCGAACACGCACGCCGGCTGCTGTCGAGGCTGCCGGACAACCAGCGCGAGCTTCTCATGCTCCGAGTGGTGTCGGGCCTTTCCGCCGAGGAGACCGGTAATGTACTCGGCATGTCACCAGGTGCGGTCCGGGTCGCCCAGCACAGGGCGCTGGCCCGGCTACGAGCGATGGCGGAGCTGGAGTCGATAGCTTGACCGCCGAGCTGTCGAGCAGGGGCCGCGAGCGAAAGCCCGAACCGCGGGACGGGGCTCGCGACGACCCGGAGCGAGAACGATCATGACAACGGTTCACCCGCGACGTCCGGCTCGAAGATACGGGCCGGACGAGGATCCGGCCGTGGCCGAGACCGACGCCCTGGTGGAGGCGCTCTCGCGCAGGACGCCCGTCTCCACGTCGGACGCCGCGGTCGCCCTGCTGGCCGCCTTGATCGACGACGTGGATCAGCGGTGTTCCTCGGCGTCGATCACGCAGTCCGGCTGATCCCGGGGGTGTTCACGGCTCACGGCGGGCGGACCGGGGAAACCGGCGACGTGGATCAGTGGTGTTCCTCGGTGTCGATCACACCGTCCACGTAGCCTCGGGCGTACTCCCAGCTCACATAGTCGGTGGGGTTGGGCTGGTAGGCGGGCTCGTGCACCTGGGGCTGGCCGTTTTCGATCATCTGGCGCAGGTTGCCGCGCAGCAACTCCCAGTCGAAGTAGTGCTGCTCCCCGCATTCGGGACAGTCGAGCACCAGGCCGAGCACGCCCTGGGGCTCCAGCAGTGAGCGGAAAACCTCCACGTCGGCGAGGTCGGTCATGGCCTCGTCGCGCTCGTCCGTGGTCAACGGCTCGGGATCGTCGGGATCGCCCAGCGCCGCCGCCGGGTCGTCGGGGTCATCCGCGAACGGGTCGCGAGGGACATCGTCGAGCACGATCCCACCTTATGGCCTGGATGTGATAAACAGACCCCGAACCGGCACGAGTATGACGGTCCGGGGCGGTACGGGCAGGCGACCGCGGTGGCCGGGAGATCCTGGAAGCGGGAACCTGAAGATCTCCGGCCCGTACCGGAAACCCGGCTGCCTACCAGTATGCGACTCCGGTGGGAGATCCGGGCCTCCGGCTTTTCCCCCGGGTCCACCAGGTTTGGCGCCAGACTCTAAACTGTGACCCGGGGGTCGGCGCCTTTCCCCTTCATGAGAGCGCCGTGGCAGGAGGGTTGCAGATGGCCAAGTTCACCGATCGGGGGCTCACGTTCGACGACGTGCTGCTGGTGCCCGCGTATTCGGACCTGCAACCCGGGGAGGCCGAGACCACCACGCGGTTGTCGCGGGGCATCACCCTGCGGATCCCGCTGATCTCCGCGGCGATGGACACGGTGACCGAGGCCCGCATGGCGGTGGCGATGGCGCGCCAGGGCGGCATCGGCGTGCTGCACCGCAACCTGTCGATCGAGGACCAGGCCCAGCAGGCCGACCTCGTCAAGCGCTCCGAGGCCGGGATGGTCACCAACCCGGTCACCTGCTCTCCCGACGAGACGCTCGCCGACGTCGAGCGACTCTGCGCCACCTACCGGATCTCCGGCGTGCCGGTGACCGACGCGAGCGGCGTGCTCGTCGGCATCGTCACCAACCGTGACATGCGCTTCGAGAGCGACCACAGCCGTCCGGTGCGCGAGGTCATGACCCCGATGCCGCTGGTCACCGCGCCGGTCGGGGTCTCCACCGACGACGCGTTCGACCTGCTCAGGAAGAACAAGATCGAGAAGCTCCCGCTGGTCGACGCCGGGGGGCGGCTGCGCGGGCTCATCACCGTCAAGGACTTCACCAAGAGCGAGAAGTACCCGTTCTCGACCAAGGACGCCAACGGCCGGCTCGTCGTGGGGGCGGCCGTCGGCGTCGGCGGTGACGCGGAGAAGCGGGCGAGCGCGCTGATCGAGGCCGGGGTCGACGTGATCGTGGTGGACGTCGCGCACGGCCACTCCAAGGGCCTCGCCGACATGATCGCCAAGATCAAGGCCAACAGCAAGGTCGATGTGATCGGCGGCAACATCGCCACCCGTGCGGGCGCCCAGATGCTGGTCGACGCGGGGGTCGACGCGGTCAAGGTCGGTGTCGGGCCCGGCTCCATCTGCACCACCCGGGTGGTCGCCGGCGTCGGTGCCCCGCAGGTGACGGCCATCCACGAGGCGTCCCTCGCCGCGGGCCCGGCCGGGGTTCCGGTGATCGGCGACGGCGGCCTGCAGTATTCGGGTGACATCGTCAAGGCCATCGCGGCCGGGGCCGACTCGGTCATGCTCGGATCGCTCCTGGCGGGCTGCGAGGAGTCCCCGGGTGAATTGATCTTCATCAACGGCAAGCAGTTCAAGTCGTACCGGGGGATGGGCTCGCTCGGCGCGGTCCGCAACCGTGAGCGCGGCGGCGCCTCGTTCAGCAAGGACCGCTACGCCCAGGCCGATGTCGGCACCGAGGACAAGTTCATCCCCGAGGGCATCGAGGGACAGGTCCCCTACCGCGGCCCGGTCGCCGCGGTGGCCCACCAGCTCGTCGGCGGCCTGCGCCAGGGCATGTGGTACTCCGGATGCCGCACGATCCCCGAGATGCACGTACGGTGCGAGCTGATGCCGATCACGTCGGCGGGCCTCAAGGAGAGCCACCCGCACGACATCCAGATGACGGTCGAGGCCCCCAACTACCACGGTCGCTAGAGCGGCGCGTACCGCGCACGCGTGAAAACGTGGCGTGCGCCATGCACGCCACGGAACGGAAAAGACAGACATATGACTCAGGTGGAGATCGGCCGCGGCAAGAACGGCCGTCGTGCCTACGCACTCGACGATATCGGCATCGTTCCGTCCCGTCGTACCCGCGACCCGGAGGAGGTCTCGATCGCCTGGCAGATCGACGCCTACCGCTTCGAGCTGCCCGTCGTGGTGAGCCCGATGGACAGCGTGGTCTCGCCGAAGACCGCCATCGAGGTCGGCCGGCTCGGCGGTCTCGCCGTGCTCGACCTCGAAGGGCTGTGGACCCGGTACGAGGACCCGATGCCGCTGCTGCAGGAGGTGGCCGAGCTCAAGGGAGAGCCCGCCACCAGGCGGCTGCAGGAGATCTACAACGCGCCGATCAAGGAAGAGCTGATCGGCCGCCGCATCGAGGAGATCCGCGCGGCCGGGGTGGCCACGGCGGTCCGGCTCTCCCCGCAGCGCACGGTCCAGTACCACAAGGCGGTCATCGACGCGGGCGTGGACATCTTCGTGATCCGCGGTACCACGGTCTCCGCCGAGCACGTCTCCGGCAGGGCCGAGCCGCTCAACCTCAAGCAGTTCATCTACGAGCTCGACGTCCCCGTGGTCGTCGGGGGGTGCGCCACCTACACCGCGGCGCTGCACCTGATGCGGACCGGTGCGGCCGGGGTGCTCGTCGGCTTCGGCGGCGGCGCCTCGCACACCACCCGCACGGTGCTGGGCGTGGCGGTGCCGATGGCCACCGCGATCTCCGACGTGGCCGCCGCCCGCCGCGACTACATGGACGAGTCCGGCGGCCGTTACGTCCACGTCGTCGCCGACGGCGGCATGGGCACCTCCGGCGACATCGCCAAGGCGATCGCGGTGGGCGCGGACGCGGTCATGGTCGGCTCGCCGCTGGCGAGGGCCGTCGAGGCCCCCGGCCAGGGCTTCCACTGGGGGTCGGAGGCGCAGCACCCCGAGCTGCCCAGGGGCAAGCGGGTCGAGTTCGGCACGATCGGCACGCTGGAGCAGATCCTGCACGGCCCCTCCTCGGTGGCCGACGGTTCGATGAACCTGATGGGCGCGCTCAGGCGCACGATGGCCACCGCCGGATACTCCGACCTCAAGGAGTTCCAGCGGGTCGAGGTGGTCGTCGCCCCGCAGGCCGACTGAGATCTCGCGCGAACGCCCGGCCCGGTGGCCGGGCGTTCGTCGTTCCTCAGCCGTCACCGTTCGCCGAGCCTCGGCTGCGGGACCACACCCGGCCTGCCGGGCAGATCCGGCCCACGCGGCGAGTCCGGCCCGCTGGCCGGATGGACCCGGGCGGTGGGGGATTCAGCGGGGCTCGACGATCCAGGTGCCCCTGCGCATCACGCCGGAGACCTCCAGCTCCTCGGTGAGCACCACCAGGTCGGCCTGCTTGCCGACCGAGACGGACCCCAGGCGGTCGGCGAGGCCGAGCACCCTGGCGGGGGTCAGGGAGGCGATCTCGGACGCCTCGGCCAGCGACAGGCCCACCTCGCGCACGGCCCGCCGGAACGCGACGTCCATGGTCAGGGTGCTGCCGGCGATGGTGCCGCCCTCGGCCAGCCGGGCCACCCCGTCCACCACGTTCACCTTCATCGGGCCGAGCCCGTAGACGCCGTCGCCCATCCCGGCCGCCGCCATCGCGTCGGTGATCAGCGCGGTCCTGCCGGGACCGGCGACCTCGAAGGCCAGGCGGGTCATGGCCGGGTGCAGGTGCACGCCGTCGTTGATCAGCTCGACCGTGACGCGCTCGTCCTGGAGCAGCGCGGCGATCGGCCCCGGGTCGCGGTGGTGCAGCGGCGGCATCGCGTTGTAGAGATGGGTCGCGACGCTGCCGCCCGCCGCTATCCCGGCGATCGTCTGGGTGTAGGTGGCGTCGCTGTGGCCGAGGGCGGCGATCACGCCGCTCGCCGTCGCCTCCCGTACGGTGTCCAGCGCGCCCGGCAGTTCGGCGGCGATGGTGACCATCCGCACATGGCCGCGCCCGGCCTTGATCAGTCCGGCGAGCTCCTGGGGTGAGGGGTCGCGGAGCAGCGCCGGGTTGTGCGCGCCGCACCGGGCCGCGGAGATGTAGGGGCCCTCGAAATGGATCCCGGCCAGCAGGCCGTCCTCGCACAGGTCGGCGAGGGCGGCGGCGGCCCCGGCCAGGTCGTCAAGGGAGGCGGTGACCAGGCTGGCCATCAGCGTGGTGGTGCCGTGCCGGGCGTGCAGCTCGATGGCCCGGCTCGCCTGCTCCGGGTCGCCGGTGGGAAAGGAACCGCCCGCCCCGCCGTGGTTGTGGATGTCCACGAAACCCGGCACGACATACCGGCCGCCCAGCCCGACTCCTGGCCCCGGCGCGGAGCCCTGGCCCACATGCGTGATGCGGCCGTCCTCAATGGTGAGCCAGCCCCCGTGGACACCTTCGGGGGTCACGATGCGTGCGTCAGCGAGTGTGATGCTCATGGTCCCCATCCTCTCGGGTCCCCGGCAGCAGCCGCCCCCGACGCGACCGTGGGGTGCCGCCGGTTCGCCGGGCCCCTGACTTATCGACGATGAGAGAAAGGCTCTCCGCTGATAAGGTAGCTGGTCAGTAATAGCGGAACGGAGCATGACATGGCAGGCGAAGAAGACATCTCCGGGTGATACCGGATCCCATCGCCATCGGTGACGCGCCCATCGCGGGGCCGCCGATCGGTGATGTCTTCGTGTCCTGACCATTTCGCCGGGCGGTCCTCACCGTGCCGGCCGAACGCGGAAGCGATTCGATGTCCGACGCCCTGATCGTGGTTTCCAACCTGTCCTTTTCCTGGCCCGACGACACCCCGGTGTTCGAGGACCTCTCGTTCACCGTCCCCGCCGGACACACCGGCCTGGTGGCGCCCAACGGCGCCGGCAAGAGCACGCTGCTCAGGCTGATCGCCGGTGAACTTCGCCCGACCGCGGGCTCGGTCACGGTACGGGGGGTGCCGGGCTACCTGCCCCAGACGCTGCCCCTGGTCGGCGACCTGACCGTGGCCGAGGTCCTGGGGATCGCCCCGGTGATCAGCGCGCTGGACGCCATCGAGTCCGGGGACACGAGCGAGGAGCACTTCACCACCGTCGGCGACGACTGGGACATCGAGGAGCGCACCCGCGCCCAGCTGGACCGGCTCGGCCTCGGGGACGTCTCCCTCACCCGGCGCCTGCACACCCTCAGCGGTGGCCAGGTCGTCTCCCTCGGCCTGGCGGCACAGCTGCTGAAGCGGCCCGACGTGCTGCTGCTCGACGAGCCGACCAACAACCTCGACCTCGACGCGCGCAGAAGGCTCTACGACGTGCTCGCCGACTGGAACGGCTGCCTGCTGCTGGTCAGCCACGACCGGGCACTGCTCGACCGGATGGACCGCATCGCCGAGCTCGACCAGGGTGAGATCCGCTCCTACGGCGGGAACTTCACCTTCTACGAGGAGGCCGTGCGCGCCGCACGGGAGGTCGCCGAGAAGAACGTCCGCAATGCCGAGCAGGAGGTCAAACGGGAGAAGCGGGAGATGCAGCAGGCCCGCGAGCGGGCCGCGCGCCGGGCCGGAAACGCCGCCCGCACCCTCAAGGACGCCGGTCTGCCGAAGATCGTCTCCGGCAGGATGAAGCGGAACGCCCAGGAGTCGGCGGGGAAGGCGGACGAGACGCACGCCGCGCGGGTCAGCGGGGCCAGGGCCCGGCTCGACGAGGCGGGCCGCGCCCTGCGCGACGAGCAGAGGATCTCGCTGGAGCTGCCCGGGACCAACGTCCCGGCCGGCCGTATGGTCTTCCTCGGCGAGCGGATGCAGGTCCGCCACGGTGAGCGGGCCCTCTTCGCCGGGCAGGGGGTCGACCTGACGATCCGGGGACCCGAGCGGATCGCGTTGACCGGCCCCAACGGCGCCGGCAAGTCCACCCTGCTGCGGGTGATCAACGGTGAGCTGGAGTCGGAGGGCGGCGGGACCAAGCGGGCCGACGGCCGGGTCGCCTACCTGTCCCAGCGGCTGGACCTGCTGGACCTGGACCGCACCGTGGCGGAGAACCTGGCCGCGTTCGCGCCGGGGCTGCCGGAGGCGGAGCGGATGAATCTGCTCGCCCGCTTCCTGTTCCGGGGCTCCCGCGTTCACCTTCCGGTCGGGGTGCTCTCCGGTGGCGAGCGGCTGCGCGCCACCCTGGCCTGCGTCCTGTGCGCCGAACCGGCGCCCCGGCTGCTGCTGCTGGACGAGCCGACCAACAACCTCGACCTGGTCAGCGTCGCCCAGCTGGAAGGTGCCCTGCGCTCCTACGAGGGCGCCTTCGTGGTGGTCAGCCACGACGAGCGGTTCCTCGCCGAGATCGGCGTGAACCGCTGGCTACGGCTGTCCGAGGGCCGCCTCCTCGAAACGAGCGCCCCTGACGCGTGAGGTGACCTTGACTGCCTGGTCGCCGCCGGTCGGTTATCCGGTGCCTGGCAGGCAGGTCGCGGAGATCGACGACGAATCGGGCAACGGAGTCCTTCGGGGTGGGGTGGGCCGCTAGGGCGCCGGTGACTCGGGGCGCCCGAGGAGCTCGCGGTCGTGTGCGTGGGCGAGCTCCTCGGGAAGGTCGTCCTCATGCTCCGTGCCGGGCGCTCGGTCACGGCTACCGGGAGGATCCTCCGTTCGGCCAGCGGACGCGGGTGTGGGCCAGGCCGTTGTCCTGGCGGGCCCGCTCGCGGCGGTCGCCGGTGACGCAGACCTGGTCGCCGATGAAGGCCTCGCGCCAGACGTAGCCGGACACGCAGGTGCGCGGGCCGTAGGGGCCGTCGGTCCACCTGCTCGCCGCGGCGGCGTTGTCCTCCAGGACCTGCAGGCGGGTTTCCATGGTCACGCAGACGTAGTCGCTCGCGTCGGCCTGGCGCCAGACGTAGTCGTCGGTGCAGGCGTTCGGTCCCCATACGTTGCGGGCGGGGTTGGTCCGGGAGGGGGCGGCCTGGTTGTCGGCGGTGATCTGCTGTTCGGTCTCGGGGGTGATGCACACCTTGTCGGTGGGGGTGATCAGCCGCCAGCGCCGGGTGGACAGGCAGCCTCCCGTTTCGTAGTCCACCCACCTGGGCGCGTCCTCGTTGTCGACCCGCGCCTGCTCGCGGGCGGCGGGCGTCACGCACACCTTGTCACCGGCCACGGCCCCGCGGTGGTCGTAGCCCTCCAGGCACTTGGTGGTGGCGTCGGTGCTGACGGTGACGGTCGCGGAGTCCGAGCCGACCGAGTCGACGGTCACGGTCACGCCGTAGGCGTCGATCGCCTGCATCGGCTCTTTGTCGCTCAACTTCTTGGCCAGCATTGGCCTGCCGGCGTAGTAACTGTGGATGAGCACGGTGTCGCCGGGGATGCCGGCACTCTGCCCGGTCTTCTTGCGGAACTCCACCGTGTAATACTGCGACGGGTCCGAGTCGTGGGGAACGCGGACCAGCAGCGTTCCCGGCAGGTCGGGCCGCTCCAGGGGGGCGAGCTTGACGGTCCGGGTGGTCACCCCGTCCTTGGCCAGGGTGACGACCCGGTCGCCGGGCAGCCAGCCGAGTTCGTCCAGGTGCGGGCCGCTGAGCCCGACCGTGCCGCGGCCGAACCGCGCCGAGGGGGCGGCGTGGACATTCGGGTTGCTCAGCGCGTCCCACTGGTCGTCGTACTGGCCCGGAGCGGTCCAGACGGGTGACGACGGGCTACGCCAGAGCGTCGATCTGGGATAGGACAGACCTGACCGGTTCAGTACGTGTGCGGTGACCGTGGCGAGGTCCCACAGCGGCGGGTCCAGCACGACCGGCGCGGTGGTCTCGTCCAGCGGGACCTTGGCGTCGAGTCCGACGGAGGCGTTGACCATCACGGCCAGGCGGTGGCCGACAGGCACGCCGTATCCGCCGACGCCCGCCGCGTTCGTGCAGCTCTTGACCCTCGCCTCGGGGCTCTGTGCCTTCCACTGTTCGGCGGTGACCGACATCGGGAACCAGCCCTTGACGACCGAGCCGGCCATCGAGGCCCGGCCGCGTGACTGCTCGGCGACGAAGTCGGCGAGCCCGCCCTTGCCCAGGCCCTCGGTGGTGAACAGGTCCTCGAAGTGCTGCGGATTCTTGGGCTCTTCGAAATGGTCGGCGAACTTGCACAGCAGCACCGACCAGGGGGTCTGCCCCTGAACGGGCGCGGCGAGCGCGGGTTGGGCCGGAAGCCAGGTCAGGGCCACCGCCGAGGCCAGAACGGCCAGGGATGCTCTTTTCAAGCGCACTGGTTCTCCTCTGCGGGGCAGCAGACGACCCGAGAGTCCAGATCGGTCTTGCGGGCCCCGTTGATCTTGCTGGGACGGACGAGTGCCCGCTGTTGAGCCCAGGGGTGCGGCTGGGACTAACCGGAAGATTAGGCAACGCCTTCATCCCGCGTCGTCCGCCGTGGGACTGATCGACGCTCCGCCGCGCAGTTGACTCCCGCCTCCCGCGAATCGACCGGACGGTGTTCCAGTACGGGGTGGGAGTGTGCCGCCGTACCCGGGGCCTCGGACCCCGGGGCACCCCCTGGCGCCCATCGCCGGCGAACCGGGAGAGCAACGGGGCGGACGGGGTTTTTGTGAAAGTAAAATGTGGCAGTTTCCAGCTAATGTCCGTGATGCTAGTTTTGATCGCTTTGGTACCCGGCGCGCTGGAGACGAGACAGGTGGGCTTGCAGCCAGACACGGCCGAGCGGGCGAGCCTCCGGTCGGCGATTCCCATGGCGATCCCCGCGGCGCTCCGGCTGGCGGCACGGAGGCGGCACGTGATCGCCCTGACCGCCATGGTCGTCTCGGCCACCGGGGTCTACTGCCTGCTGGGGCTGGTCAGGTACGACCTGTTCCGGGCGACCAGCATGGACCTGACGCTGTTCGACCAGGCGGTGCGGGGTTTCGCCTCCTTCGGTGCCCCGACCAGCCCGGTACGCGGCGTCAACCTCGGTCTGGGCATGGACTTCGTGCAGCTGGGCGAGCACTTCTCACCGATCCTGGCGGTGCTGGCCCCGCTGTACTGGCTGCACGACGGCCCCGAGACGCTGATCGTGGCCCAGGCGGTGCTGTTCGCGCTGGCCATACCGCCGCTGTGGCTGTTCACCCGGCGGACGCTCGGCATCGGCCCCGCCTACCTGGTCGCCGTCGCCTACGCGCTGTCCTGGCCGATCGCGAGGGCGGTGAACTTCGACTTCCACGAGGCCGCGTTCGCCCCGCTGCTCACCGCCCTCATGATCGAACGCTTCAGCGCCGGCAGGCACGGCCACACCGCGCTGGCGGCGGCGGCACTGCTACTGGTCAAGGAGGACATGGGGCTGATGCTCGTCGGGTTCGGCGGGTACGTACTGCTCCAGATGCGACGCCGGCACGGGACCTTGCACGGGGTCGTGTACGGGGTCATGTACATGGGGGTCGGTCTGGCGTACACCGGTCTCGTCCTCGCCGTTCTCATCCCGTCCGTGGGCGGCGACTCCACCATGTACTGGGCGTACGGCCACCTCGGTGGCGACATGTCCGCGGTGGTCGTGCACGTCCTCAGCGACCCGCTGGGCGTCCTCGGCAGCGTCTTCAGCCCGCAGGTCAAGCTCGACACGCTGGCCTTCCTGCTGTGGCCGACCCTGCTGGCCTGCCTGTTCTCCCCGTTGACGCTGTTCGCCCTCCCCCAGTTGCTGGAGCGCATGCTCTCCGACCGCGCGCAGTGGTGGGTGACCGACTTCCATCACAGCGCCATCACGGTGGCCGTCCTGTTCTGCGCGGGGGTCGACGGAGCCGCCCGGGTGATCCGCTGGGCACGACGTCGCGAACCCGGCCTGAGCGAGCGCGGCGCGTCGCTGCTCTGGGCGGCCGCGGTCTGTGCCGTCGCGCTCACCCTCGTCCCGCGATTCCCCTTCGACCAGCTCATCAGGCCCTCCTTCTACGAGAAACAGCCCGATGTGGTCGCGGCCGAGCAGGCGGTCGCGGCCGTACCCTCCGGCGTGGTCGTCGCGGCCGTCAACCACGTGGGCCCCCGCCTGTCCGCCCGCACCACCGTCCTGCTGTGGGAGGACAGACCCCCTACCGCCCCCTGGATCGTCGCCGACACCGCCCGCGCCGCCTACCCCTGGGCCTCACTCGACCGCCAGCGCCAGCACGTCGACGAACTGAGGAGCCAGGGCTACCGGGTCGTCTACGACCGCGAGGGCTACGTGGTCCTGCACCGCGCCTGATCTTCTGACTGAAGATCAGGCACAGGCGGAAGACCGGTTGATCGAACTCGGCGTGAACAGCGTGTCCCGGCCGTATCCCCACGGCGTCAGCCCCAAGTCCACTTTGGGGCATAAAGGCAGTGGGGGAGATGAGGTCCATGTCTGTGGATCCGGGGGGTAAGCGGCACACCGAGGGCGGCGGCCTGGTGCGTGCCGTGGTCGACTGGGCCGTGCGGCGGATGGCGGCCGTGGTGGGAGGCCCTGCGCGGTTCCGGATCATTGTTCTGCTCGGCTGCGTTCTCGCGCTTGTCGCCGCCGACCAGGCGACCGTCGGGGCGGTGGGGGTGGAGGTCAAGCGGAGCCTGGGCATCACGAACACCGAACTCGGGTCCCTGTCCGCCGTGTCGTCGGGGGCCGGTGCCCTGGCCGTCTTGCCCGTCGGTGTGCTGACCGACCGGGCGCGGCGGGTGCGGATCCTGGCCGTGAGCCTCGCCGTGTGGAGCCTGGCCATGCTGGTCAGCGGCCTGGCCGATTCGTTCCTGTGGCTGCTGCTCTCCCGGCTGGCGCTCGGAGCCGTGACGGCCGCGGCCGGGCCGACGATCGCCTCGCTCGTCGGCGATTTCTTCCCGGCCGCCGAACGGGGCCGGATCTACGGCTTCATCCTGAGCGGTGAGATGCTCGGCGCCGGATTCGGGTTGTTGATAGGCGGTAACCTCGCGTATTTCCTGTCGTGGCGTTCCGCCTTCTGGTTCCTCGGACTGCTCGGGATCGTCCTCATGTTCGTCATCGTTCGAAAGCTGCCCGAGCCCGAACGCGGCGGCCAGAGCCGACTGCTCGCCGGAGCGACCAGCCTGACCTCGGGACCGGGTGACAGTGGCGAGGACGGCAGCGGGAGAGCGCGAGATCGGGACGACGCGGCGCGTTCCGCGGTGCGAGATCGCGGGATCGAACCCGATCCGGCGCTGGTGCTCCACCGTGACCCGGTACGGATGTCGATGTGGCAGGCGGTGCGGTATGTGCTGCGGATCCGGACGAATGTCGTCTTGATCATCGCCTCGGCGGTTGGATATTTCTTTTTCGCCGGTCTGCGGATCTTCGGTGTCGTCTTCGTCCACCAGCAGTACGGCCTCAGCCAGGCCGCGGTAACGGGTCTGATCCCGCTCGTCGGGTTCGGCGCCCTGCTGGGGGTGCTCTGTGGCGGGCGGATCGCCGACTGGTTCGCCCGCCGCGGGCGTGTCAGCGCCCGCATGGTGGTCCCCGCGGTCGCGTACCTGACCGGCGCGGCCTTCTGCTTCCCGGGCCTGCTCACCACGTCGGTGGCGATCGCACTGCCGTTCCTCTTCGTCTCGGCGGGCTCGTTGTCGGCGGCCAATCCCCCGCTGGACGCCGCCCGCCTCGACGTCGTCCACTTCCGGCTCTGGGGACGTGCGGAGAGCATCCGCACGTTCCTTCGCACGGGCGCGGAGACCGCCGCCCCGGTGACCTTCGGCTTCCTGGCCGACGTGCTCGACCAGGGCGGGACGAAGAGCGCGCAGGGCTTGCAGTACACCTTCCTGATCATGCTGGTGCCGTTGATCGCGAACGCGATCATCCTCCTGTACGGCCGGCGTGCATATCCCCGCGACGTCGCCACCGCGACCGCCTCCGAACGAATGACGGACACAGGTCGTGGCAGGACCCGCTGATCCGAAAATCGGATCCGGCCCAGAGCGTGTTCAAGAGATGATCGCGGGTCTCGGTGAGCCCGTTCGAGGGGCGAGGTCCGGATCATTGAGCGGGGCGCGCCACATTGACGCGCTCCCCGGCCCGAAGGTGTCGCGGCCGGGGGCGTAGCCGGCTCCGGCGACCGGAGCTCCAGCCCGAGTGAAAGTCCGGCAGGCCGGATAGGGGGCCGGAGTTCGGGGAAAGGCTTGTTCGAGGGCCCGCTCAGCGCCAGCCTGCCGGGCCGGAGCACTCACGTAGTGGGCACTGGTGGTCAGGGTGTGGGGAACGCCTTCACCGCCTGGTGCCCCTTCTGCCGGACCGGACATCGAAACAGGTCACCGCTTGTGGTCATCGCGATCTCGCTGGGTGCGGCGTGCCTTCTCGGCCTGGGCTTCGTCGCACAGCAGCATGCGGCGTACCGCCAGCCCCTGGAGGACATGCTGCACCTGCGCCTGCTGCTGGACCTCATCCGCACGCCGTTGTGGCTGGCCGGGGTCGGGCTGATGCTCTGCGGCCAGATCCTCGGCGCCCTCGCGCTGCGGGAGGCGGACGTGGCGAAGGTGGTGCCGCTACTGTCGATGAACCTGCTGTTCGCGCTGACCGCGGCCCATGTCATCTACCAGGAGCCGTTCGGCCGCATGCTGCAGCTGGGCGCGGTGCTGGTGGGCGGGGGAGTGGCGCTGTTCCTGTACGGCGGTCGGCCCCATGGCGGGACTCTGCCTGAACCGGGTTCCATGCGGTGGCTGGCGGTGCTTTCGGTGATCGTGGTGGCGGGTGGGCTGGTCCTGCTCGGTCTGCGGCGTTCCCTGCATATCAAGGCGATGTTGCTGGCGGCGGCCGCCGGGGTGCTGTACGGGCTGCAGGACGTGCTGACGCGCAGCTCCCTGCTCACGCTGGGCAACGGGCTGAACCCGGTCGGTACCTGGCAGCTGTACCTTCTGCCCTGCGTCGCCGTGGTGGGGCTGCTGCTCAACCAGAGCGCGTTCGACGCCGCCCCGCTCCGGATCTCGTTGCCGGCCACCACGGCCGCCGAGCCGATCACCGGGATCGTGCTGGGCGTGGCGATCTTCTCCGAGCGTCTGCGGGTCACTCCGGAGGCGCTCGCGGCGGTGGTGGCCGGCTTGATCGCGTTGGTGACCGGCATCGTCATCCTCGGCCGGTCCTCGTTTCTGGCCAAGCCGACGCGGAATGCTCCCCGGCGCCCGGACGGGGAGCGGCAGTGATCTCCGCGGTCCCGGTGTCGCCCGCGGCGACCAGCGATGCTCTGGCCTCGGTGCTGCGGCGCCGCACGGCACGATCGGCGCCCCAGCACAAGGCGTTTCGCGTGGCGCTCCTGATGGTGAACAGCCTGCTCAGGGGTCTTGCCGGGGTCGGTGATCCGGTGACGCTTTGGGATCATGATGGGATCTGTGCCGGTAGCGGCATTTTTTGTCGGAGACGGTGTCTAGTGTCCCGCCCATGACAAGTGCGACGCAGGCGTACAGTTACGCCGCGCCTTCCAGCTTGGTAGACGGGCGTCTGGGGTTGTCGACGTCCGGTGGCAGAGCCCTCAGCGGCCACGCTCTCGCGCCCAGGTTCTTCAGCGGGGTGGTGACGCAGGCGGCGCCCGCGGCCGCGGCCCTGCTGGGCATAGCCGACGTGGCCCTCACCCGCTACCACCAGCCGCGTCCGGGGTGGACCCGCGACCCGGTCGTGACGTGCGGCGGTGACCGGCTCCGGTTCGAGTCGTTCTCCGCCTGCGGCGGGGTCTACGCCCGGCTCGACGTACTCGACGGTGCCCTGGACGGCGAGGTGTTCGACAGGGGGACGACCAACGTCGACGTCAACGGGCCGCTCCGTGAGGCGCTGGCCAGGGTGGGCGCGCGCGACCCGCTCCACCTCGGTGTCGGCGCCGACGAGCTGACGGTGACGACGCTCGACGGCGCGGTGGTGGAGAAGAAGGTGCCGCTGCCCGAGCGGTGGCTGCGGGGCTTCGCCGAGGTGCAGGTGATCGCGGCGGGTATGGACCTGAGGGCCGAGCTGGCGGGTATGAGCGCGGTGCGGTTCCTGCGCTCCCTGCCCAAGCGGGCGACGGCCGATCTCTGGGTCGTTCCCGCGGGCCGTGACCTGCGGGTCGGTGACCGGCCCGGTGCGGGAGCGGTGTGCCTGTCCGGCGTGGGACGCCTGGCGACGCTGCTGCCCCTGCTCCGCTTCGCCAAGAGCCTCAGGGTGTACGGCCCGGCCGAGACCGGCGACGCCGCGTCGAGCGCATGGGAGCTCGAACTGCCGGGGATGCGCTACACGCTCGCGCTGTCGCCGCAGCGCTGGCGCGGCTTCTCCGGAGAGGGCGCGGTGCTGGCCGATCTCGCGACCGACGAGGCCGAGGCCGACGCCGATCTGGTGGGCATGCTGCTCAACTTCGAGCCCGAGGTGGAGATCGGCCTGCTGGCCGACCGCGCCGGTCTGTCCACCACGCGGGTCCGCGCCGCGCTCACCCAGCTCGGTACGGCCGGTCGGGTCGGCTACGACCTGGCCGAGGCCGCGCACTTCCACCGTGAACTGCCCTATGACAGGGAGCACGTGCAGCACCTCAACCCCCGGCTGACCGCCGCGAGGGCGCTGGTCGAGGCAGGTGCCGTACAGATCGACGGTGACTCGGCGCGGGTGCGGACCGAGGGCGGCGTGCGCGAGGTCGGCCTGGCCGAGGGGTCGTGCACCTGCCCGTGGTGGTGGGACCACCGCGGCTCGCGCGGGCCGTGCAAACACGTGCTGGCCGCCAGGATCGTCGCCCGCACCGCCGTCGAGGTGGCCCTGTGACCGCCTGACAGGAGGTGCGTGACCTGGTCACCGAGCGCCAGATCAGCGCCTGCGCGACCAGCTCCGCTGACCGCGGTCCGGCCGTTCACACCCGCGAACGGCCGGACCGGCCGCGCTTGTCCGCCTACTGGGGGAACAGGGCGTCAGCGGCCGGTTTCCATCAGGGCCAGGTAGCCGTCCTCCAGGGTCGGTTCGGCCGGGCGGGCGTAGGGGTCGGGGGAGGTGGCGGCGATGAGCCGGTAGCGCATTCCGGTGCCCTCGGGGACGGCGGCCACGACCCTGCCGTGCGAGGGGGCGGGGCCGGGGGTGGTCAGGGTCCACACCCGGTGGTCGGCCTGGGAGACCAGTTCGCCGACGTCCCCGGTGAAGGCCAGGCGTCCCTTGGTGAGCACCGCGAGAAGACGGCAGGTCTGGGCCACGTCCTCGACGATGTGCGTGCTGAGCAGGACCGTGCGGTCGCCGGCGAGCTGGGAGAGCAGGGTGCGGAACCGGATCCGCTCCTCGGGGTCCAGGCCGGTGGTCGGCTCGTCCACGATGAGCAGTCGGGGGTCGGCGAGCAGCGCCTGGGCGATGCCGACCCGGCGCAGCATGCCGCCGGAGTAGCCCTTGAGCTTGCGGTCGGCGTCCTGGGTGAGGGAGACCACCTCCAGCAGTTCGCCGATCCGGCGTCGCCGGGTGGAGCGGGAGTCGATCCCCTTGAGCAGGGCGATGTAGTCCAGGAACTGCCGCGCGGTCAGGTCGGGGTAGACGCCGAGGTCCTGGGGGAGATAGCCGAGGGTACGTTGCACGGCTAGGCGTCCATCGGCGGTGGCGATGTCGTGCCCGCCGATGCGAACCGTCCCCGAGGTGGGCTTGAGCAGCCCGGCCAGGATGCGCATGAGCGTGGTCTTGCCCGCCCCGTTGGAGCCGAGCAGGCCGTATATGCCGGTCGGCACGTCGAGGTCGAGCCCGTCGAGGGCGTGCACGCCGCCCCGGTAGGTCTTGGTCAGGCGGGAGATCTCGATGCGCATGTCAGGACTCCGTCCGGATGGCGTGGAGACGGGCGAGGGAGAGGACGAAGATCGCGAGCACGATCATCACGCCGATCCACAGCAGGGCGACGGGCTCGGTGGCCGCGGGCCGCAGGAAGTTCAGCGAGGCTCCGGGCCAGGGACCGTAGACCAGGTACTCGGGGGGCACGATGATGCCCGGCGGCTGCTCCGGCATGGGGTAACCGAGGAGACCGTAGGCCACATACTTGCTGTTGGGCGAGAGGATGGTGTGGGACAGGGTGGGCATCATGCTGGGAGGGATGAGGTTTCCCCAGAACCAGTAGACGACGAACAGCACCTGGAACAGCATCGGCGGCATCAGCAGGGGACCGGCCAGGGCGAGTGCCCCCACGAAGAGCAGCCCGGGGACGATGGCCCCCACGAACATCGCCACCGCCCAGCCCAGCGCGGAGGGCTCGCCCTCGGTGATCGCGTAGGCCACGGCCCGGCCGAAGTAGGCGAGCGCGATCGGCGAGGCGGTGGCCGCGCAGGTGCCGAGATACTTGCCGGCCAGCCGGGCGGTGTGACCGGTCGGAGTCGTGTCCAGGACTCCGATGACGCCGAGTCGCCGATCACGGACGAGCCGGTCGGCGAGCAGGCATCCGTAGACGATGGTCAGCAGCGTCATGTGGATGGTGGCCGACGCGATCATGGCCGTGTTCGGGACGGTTCCCTCACCGCCGCCCAGGTTCAGCGTCGCGTATGTCTTCGGTTCGATGGCGACGAGCGCTGCGAAGGTCAGCCCGTAGACGATCCACAGGACGGGGCGGCGGATCTGCATGCGGAACTCGTAGCGGAAGGTCGCGATCATGCGGTCTCACCCCCGAGAATCCGCTCGGCGTCGCCGAGCAGCGGCCAGGCCACGGCGGCGAGCAGCGAAGCGGTCGCCAGCAGGGTCAGCCGGTTGGGCAGCC
Source organism: Streptosporangium sp. NPDC006013 (assembly GCF_040614275.1). Lineage (NCBI taxonomy): Bacteria > Bacillati > Actinomycetota > Actinomycetes > Streptosporangiales > Streptosporangiaceae > Streptosporangium > Streptosporangium sp. NPDC006013. The sequence goes on along the minus strand of NZ_JBEXUE010000011.1, from coordinate 4,105 downwards.
AGTCGCCGGGCACCGTCCCGTGCGTGGTGGCGAACAGGTGGAGCAGCCGGAGCATCTGGTTCTCCTGGAAGAGGTATGCGAGCATCTGTTCGAACAGCCAGACGAACGAGATGAGGGCGGTGGCGGCAGCGGCGCTGCGGAGTGTGGCCGCGGCGAGCAGGCCCAGGGCCGTCAGCCAGAGCATGGGGGACAGCCAGGAGAGCTGCCCGGCCAGGCCGTGGGACGCGGCGGGCAGCAGGTCCCACCAGCCGGTGACGATCAGCAGCGCCGAGGCGATCAGGGCGGAGAGGGCCGTCCAGCCGACCATTACGGCCAGGCGGCGCAGCAGGGTCGAGCGATATCCCCTGGGCAGGGTGAGCTGTAGCTCCACCGCGAGGTCCCGGCCGATCAGTGAGGCGGCGGCGATGCCGGGCAGCAGCGGGATCCCCGTTTCCAGGATCGTCATCAGGAACAGCGCCGTGTTCCCCTCCTGGGAGCCGAGCCGCGTGCCGAAGGCGATGAGAAGCACGATGAGCAGGACGAGGACCGGTGGAGCCAGCAGGGCCGCAGGGCCGGCCCTTCTTATCTCGTGCGACCAGAGGTCGAGTGATCTCATGACCGGTGAGTTGCGCGGGCACGCCGGATCGGTTCACCCGTACCCGTGACGATCACGGCGGCGAGCGTCAGGGCGAGGGCGAGGGTGACCGTGGCCGGGTTGGTCGTCCAGAAGTGCCGCACGCTGTCGGGAACGGGCACGTCGGTGGCGGTCAGCGCATAAAGGGTCCACACCGACAGCCCGCCGCCTATCGCGGCGGAGGGGTTCCAGCATACGGACAGCAGCAGAGTGAACGCGGTGAGCGCCGCCATGGGCCCCAGCCACGCCATGATCAGTGACGCCAGCCCGGCGGGGGCGGCGTTCAGCGGTGCCAGCACCGCCGAGGCGAGCAATGCCAGAAGCAGGTCGTAGCCGAACACCAGCGTCACCCGGGCCAGCATGATGACGCGTGGTGACGTCGGTGTGACGGCGACCAGTTCGAAGGCGTCGTCATGCTCGGGGCCGCACGATCCGGCGACACCGGCCATGGCGATCAGCGGGGCGGCGAGGGCGAGCACGAAATCCGCGTGCCCCTTCCCAGCCAGGACGTAGCCCACGCTGACCACCATGATCAGTACGGAGGCCAGCCAGATCGCCGGATTCAGTAGCCGGGCCTCCATCGCCAGCAGGGCCCACGCCCTGTGCAGCCCCCGTACGGCTGCTGCCACGTGTGGTGACGAGGTCCTCCGCGATGGCGGTGGCCGCCGTGAGGACTCCGGCGCGGCCGGAGTCTCCAGGCCGCCGAGGGCGGCCCTCATCAGGGCGGTGCGCACGATCTCGGGGCCGGGCGGAGGCGGAATGCCGTCGCGGATCTCCCGCAACTCGGGCCGGTCGTGGATTTCCGCGAGCCCGGATCGGTCGTGGATCTCCGGAGCCTCGGGCCGCTTGTGGGGTTCTGGTGGCTCAGGATGGTTGTTCATCGACGCACCCCCTCAGGGTCGCTCGGGCGTGGTGCAGGCGGCTTTTCACCGTGCCGACCGGGATTTCCAGCACTTCGGCGATCTCCCGGTGGCTCAGGTCGTCGAGGAAGGCGAGTACCACCACCTCGCGCTGGGCCAGCGGCAGCCGGGCCAGCACCGCCTGCACCCGGTCACCGCCCACGGCCAGTTCCTCGGGGCCGGGCAGGGGGTCGACGCCGTCGGGCGGTTCGGCCGCGAGGGGAGGCGGGACGCCGCGGAGCCGGTTGTGCGCCTGCCTGCGCGCCACCCCGAACAGCCAGGTGCTGACGCTGGAGCGGCTCTGGTAGGTGCCCGCCGAGCGCCACACGGCCAGTAGCGTGTCCTGGAGGATCTCCTCGGCCGTGCCCCGATCCCCGGAGAGCCGGTAGATGAAGGCGAACAGCGGCCTGGCGTACCGCTCGTACAGCTCGGTCAGCGCGCCCGCGTCGCCATCGGCCACCCTGGCCAGCACGCGCGCGTCGGCCTCCCGGGTACGGGCGATGTGGCTCGCGGCGCCGAACCAGCGCAGCGTCATCCTCTCGGCTCCCCCATCCATGACAGGTGTGTAGCGCCGGCCCTGTCCCGGGGTTCACTTGATTCGCGGTGAAATGTAGCTGAGCTCGATCTTCGGGAACCGTTCTCCCGCCGGCCACGGGGATGTGGTGTGAAACTCGTCCGTTGCTTCCTACTGGTCAGTAATGGTGCCTAGGGTAGATGGGTAGATATATCGCGTAAGGCGACAAGTCGCACCCCAGGGGGTTGCAAATGACGGCGCGAATGGGCACCGCACGGCTCGGTCCTGCCGAGCGGTCCGCCGCACTGGCGCAGCTGAGCGCCGAGGAACTCGACGTGGTGGTGATCGGAGGCGGAGTCGTCGGAGCGGGGGTCGCGCTGGACGCGGCGACCCGGGGGTTGTCGGTCGGGCTGCTGGAGGCGCGCGACTTCGCCTCGGGCACCTCGTCCAGATCCTCCAAGCTGATCCACGGGGGGTTGCGCTACCTGGAACAGCTCAACTTCGAGCTGGTCAGGGAGGCGCTCCAGGAGCGGGCCCTGCTGCTGCAACGGATCGCCCCGCACCTGGTGCGGCCGGTGCCCTTCCTGTTCCCGCTCAAGCACACGGGCTGGGAGCGGCCCTATGTCGGTGCGGGCCTGGTGCTGTACGACACGATGGGCTTCTCCGCCGGCCTCACCCGGGGCGTGCCCGGCCATCGGCACCTGTCGCGTACCAGGGCGTTGCGGCTCGCGCCCGCGCTGCGGAAGTCGGCGTTCTCCGGCGCGGTGCAGTACTGGGACGCCCAGGTCGACGACGCCCGCTACGTCATGACCATGCTGCGGACCGCGTCCACGTACGGGGCCAACGTCGCCTCGCGGGCGCAGGTGGTGGGCTTCCTCCGCGAGGGGGAGCGGGTCACCGGCGTCCGGGTGCGCGATCTGGAGAGCGGTCGTGAGCTGGACGTGCGGGCCCGCCAGGTGGTCAACGCCACCGGCGTGTGGACCGACGACATCCAGGAACTGGTCGGCGGGCGCGGGCAGATCCACGTGCGCGCCTCCAAGGGCATCCACCTGGTGGTGCCGCGCGACCGGATCCACTCGCTCACCGGGATCATCCTGCGCACCGAGAAGTCGGTGCTGTTCGTCATCCCCTGGGGTCGTCACTGGATCATCGGCACCACCGACACCGCCTGGGAGCTGGACCGGGCGCACCCGGCGGCGTCGCGGTCGGACATCGACTACATCCTCGACCACGTGAACGAGGTGCTCTCGGTCCCGCTCACCCACGAGGACGTCGAGGGCGTCTACGCGGGGCTGCGCCCGCTGCTGTCGGGGGAGTCCGAGGAGACCTCCAAGCTCTCCCGCGAGCACGTGGTGGCCCACCCGGTCCCGGGGCTGGTGATGGTGGCCGGAGGGAAATACACGACATATCGCGTTATGGCGAAGGATGCGGTGGACGCGGTGGCGCACGGTCTGGACCAGCGGGTCCCGCCCTCCTGCACCGACCGCGTCCCGCTGGCCGGGGCCGAGGGCTACCAGGCGCTGTGGAACTCCAGGCAGCGGCTGGCCCACTCCTCCGGGCTGCACGTGGCCAGGATCGAGCACCTGCTCCAGCGGTACGGCTCGATGATCGACGAGGTGCTGGAGCTGATCGAGCGGGACCCGTCGCTGGCCAAACCGCTGACCGGAGCGGACGACTACCTCCGGGCGGAGGTGGTCTACGCGGCCACCCACGAGGGGGCCAGGCATGTGAACGACGTGCTGACCCGGCGCACGCACATCTCGATCGAGACCTTCCACCGTGGCGTGGCCGTGGTCGAGGAGGCCGCCCAGCTGCTCGCCGGGCCGCTGGGCTGGGACGACGAGCAGATCAAGCGCGAGGTGGGCTACTACACCAAGCGCGTCGAGTCGGAGCGCCTCTCCCAGGAGCAGGACACCGACCAGGAGGCCGACGCCATCCGCCTGGGCGCCCCGGAGATCGTCCCGGTGGCCGGACCGGACGTCCAGCCGGTCCACCCGATCTAGGTCCTGTCCTGCGGATCTTGCCGTGGCGAGGATCGGTCAGGTGGTGTCTCGCAAGGCGGAGGAGGGAGCCGCAGCG
>NZ_JBEXUE010000010.1:0-58536 GCF_040614275.1 Streptosporangium sp. NPDC006013 | reverse complement strand
GGTGACGTGAACCTCACGTCACCGGCCGCCGCTTTTTTCGCGAGCCCGATGTCGGCCTTTACGCCGGCCCCATATCAGCCCCTAAATAGGCAGGGCCTCAACAATTGAGGCGCCGCCGGGCAGTTCCACCTGCCGGTTGAGCCGGAAACCGGACTTGCCCAGGAGTTCGGCGTACTCGGAGGTGCTGCGCTCCATGCCCTCGCCGAAAAGGGCGAGCATTCGCATGTCGATGTCCTTACTGATGTGCGACCTGTCGTCGTCCGGCACCACGGCCTCCACCAGGAGCACTCGGCCGTCGTCGGATACGGCCTCCCTGACATTGCGCAGAATTCGCACCGAGTCCTCGTCGGACCAGTTGTGGATCACACTGCTCAGCAGGTAGGCGTCCGCCCCGGCGGGTACCGAGACGAAGAAGTCGCCGTCCACGAATTTGCACCGGTCTTCAAGGCCGGCCTCGGCGAAGAACTCCCTGGCCGCGCTGACCACCTGTTTCTGGTCGAACAGCACCCCGTCCAGATCTGAGTGGGCCTTCAGAACGGCGGCCAGGATGTGCCCCTTGCCGCCGGCCACGTCCACCAGGGTTCGCACCCCGGAGAAGTCGTAGTGGGAGGCCACGGCGTCCGCGAACGGCCGGGCCCTGACCACCATGTAGTCGTTGAACAGCGCACCGGCCCCGGGGTTGGCCTTCAGGTAGCCGTAGAGGTGCCCGTGCCGCTCGACGAAGCCCGACCTGCCGGTGCGCACGGTCTGCGGGAGCATGCCCATGCCGTACCAGAAGCCATCCTCGACGATCATCCGTACGGCGGAGCGGAGCGAGCCGGGCACGTCGGTGCGGAGGGTGACACCCGCCTCGGTCAGCTCGTAGGTGCCGGGCGCCGCGGTGGCGACCATGCCCATGGCGGCGAGCTCGCGGAGCACCCTGCCGAGCGCGGAGGCGTCGGCGCCGCAGCGCAGTGCGAGCTCGTCAACGCTCAGGGCGCCGTCTCGCAGGTGGTCGGCGCAGTCCAGTTCGGCCATCGTGGCCAGGGCGGCGAAACGGGAGACGCCACCGATCGCATCCCATACCAGTGCCTGTGGGTCGCTCATGAAAATCCTCTCTCTGCGGCGTGCGGCCCTGAGGGGGGACCACCACGCCCCGGCAGCGTGCGCGCCGGACCCGCGTGCTCGGGCGGGGAGCGGTTCGGGTTCCGGCAGGCGTTTTTGAAGATCGGGCCTCAGGAGGTCGAGGCCGACGGGCTCCGCATGCCGCGCACCAGGCGGCCGACCTCGGCGCGCAGGTGCACGAAGTCGGGGTGCTCGCGGGTGGTGATCTGGTCGCGCGGTCCCGGCAGGTCCACGCGCAGGTCACCGACGATCCCGGCAGGGGCCTTGGACAGGACCACGACGCGGTCACCGACGTAGACGCTCTCGTCGATGTCGTGGGTGATCAGCACGATGGTCATGTTGTGCAGGTTGCGGACCCGCAGGGTCAGGTCTTCCAGGTCCTCGCGGGTCTGGGCGTCCACGGAGCCGAAGGGCTCGTCCATCAGCAACAGGGCCGGGCGGTAGGCCAGGGCGCGGGCGATGGACACCCTCTGCTGCATGCCCCCGGAAAGTTGCCACGGGTACTTGGCCGCGGCGCTGTCCAGGCCGACCTCCTCCAGCGCCTCCATCGCCGCCTGCCCGCGCTGCCGTTTGTCCATTCCCCTGCGGCGCAGCGGGAGCGAGACGTTCTCGACCACCGACATCCAGGGGAACAGGGAGCGGCTGTAGTCCTGGAAGACCACGGCCAGGTTGTCGGGGGTCTGCTCGACCTGGGCGCCGTTGAGCGTGACCTGGCCGCCACTGGGCCGGAGCAGCCCCGCGATGGAGCGCAGCAGGGTGGACTTGCCGCATCCGGAGGGGCCGACGATGCACACCAGCTCACCCTGGGCGACCTTCAGGTCGATGCCACCCAGCGCGTTGTGGGCGGTCGGTCCGCTGCCGTAGGTGTGGGACAGATTCGTGATCTCAAGCACAGCAGGTCCTCAGGTCGTCTGCTTGGCGGAGCGGTGCCAGGACAGGACACGTCGCTCGGCCGCCAGGAACGCCGAGTTGAACACGTATCCCAGGACGCCGAGCACCACGATGGTTCCCCACACGCTGGAGAAGTCGTATGACCTCTGGGCGTCCAGAAGCTGGAAGCCGATCCCGTCGGTGCTGCCGACCAGCTCGGAGAGCACCATGAGGATCAGCGCCAGTGACAGGCTGACCCGGAGTCCGGCGAAGATCTTCGGCATGGCCGAGGGCAGGATGATCCGGAACAGCCGCTCACCGCCCGACAGCCCGAAGACCCTGGCGGTGTCCAGATGCTGGCGGTCGACCTGCCGTGCCCCCTCGGAGGCGTTGATCAGGACCGGCCAGACGATGCCGAACGCGATGAAGCTGATCTGCATCCGGGGGCCGATGGAGAACAACGCCATGAAGAACGCCAGCAGCATGGGCGGCGGGATGGCGCGGGCGAACTGGACCAGGGGGTCGATGAAGCGGAAGAGCAGCGGGGAGCGGCCCAGGGCGACTCCGAGGACGATCCCGACGACCCCGGCCAGCACCCACCCGGCCAGCAGCCGGCCGATGCTCGCGGGGATGTTCGTCAGCGCCGCCTCGGTCAACCAGAGCCGCTCCGCGGGGCCGGTCAGCCACATCGTGTACATGCTGGTCGCGATCTGCGACGGCGGCGGGAAGCTCAGCATCTCGATGCCGCGGGTGAGCAGCTCCCACAGCAGCAGCACGACGGGCACCGGCCACAGCCGGACCACGCCGCGCAGCAGGCCGTTCATCAGACCACCTCCGTACGGGCGGTGTGCCAGCGGAAGATCCGCCGTTCCGCGAGCACGAACAGGCTGTTGGTGACCACGCCGATGATCCCGGCCCAGATGGCGGCGGCGATGATGTACTCCACCGCGTCCGCGCTGCCGCCGCTCTCCAGGACGTAACTGCCGATGCCCTGGGCGCCGCCGCCGAGCAGTTCCGCGCTGATCGCCACGATGAGCGCGATCGCCGACGCCAGCCGGACACCGGTGGCGATGAAGGGCGCCGTGCTCGGCAGGGAGACGCGCCACAGCACGGCCGACTTCCCGAACCCGAAGCTGCGGAGGGTCTCCTTGGCGAGCGGGTCGACGTCCTTGAGGCCGTACATCGTGTTGATCAGGACGGGCCAGGTCGCCGCGTAGACGATCAGGGTGACCTTCATGTCGAACCTGTCGGAGAACACGGCGAGCGCCAGCGGGATCAGCGCGATCGACGGGATCGGGCGCAGGAACTCAAGGATCGGCCGGAGCGCGCTCTCCACCCGGGGCAGGCTGCCGAGCAGGAACCCGGCGGGCACGGCGAGCGCGACGGTGAACAGCAGTCCAAGAGCCCAGGCCCCGAGGGTCGAGGTGACGTCGGAGAGGAACTCTCCGTCGGTCACCAGCGTGGCTGCTCGACCGAGCACCGTGGAGGCCAGCGGAAACACGAGCGGGTCGATCAGCCCGGTCCGGCCCGCGACCTCCATGACGCAGAACAGCCCCGCGACGCCGAGGGCGCCGCAGAGCAGTCTGTTGTCGAGCGGGTTGCGCCGTGTCACCCGAGGTTGCCGGGAAGGATGGTCTTGGCCTGGATCGGGCTCTTCAGGTAGCCCTGCTCGACCATCAGGTCGGCGACGCGCTGCAGGCGGGTCTCGTCAAGGCTGGTGGGGAAGGAGCCGAGGGTGATGACGGCGGCGGTCGCGGCGTCGATCTTGGTGTAGGTCGGCAGGATCTGCTCGACGGCCTTGCGGTCGGTGGCGGAGATCTGCTGGGCCTTGGCGATCGCCCGCTGGAAGGCGGCGACGGTGTTGGGGTTATCGGTGGCGAAGTTCTCCATGACGACCACGCCGGCGATGGGGAAGTCCGCCGTGGAGTCGACCATCGTGTCGGCGAGCTTCTGGGCGCCGAGGTTCTTCTGCACCGCGGTCAGGGCCGGCTCCGTCATCCAGGCCGCGTCGACGGTCTTGCTGGCCAGCTGGGCGCCCATCTCGGGGAAGGGGAACTCCAGGAACTGCACGTCGTTCTCGGTGAGGCCGTGCGTCTTGAGCACCGTGGTCACCGCCAGGGTGCCGATGTTCTTGAGGCTGTTGACCGCGATCTTCTTGCCCTTGAGGTCGGCGGGCGTCTTGATCGACGAGTCCTTGGGCACCATGATGTTGAACGAGTTCGGAGCGGCCTGGTAGAGGTCCGAGATGATCTTCATCTTGTTGCCGGCCGCGACGGCGAGGAAGGCCGAGACGTAGTTCGTCTGGGTGGCGTCCAGGGATCCGCCGACGAGGGCCTGCTGGGCCTGGGCTCCGCCGACCACCGGCTCGATGTCGACGGTGAGACCCTGCTCCTTGAAGAAGCCCCGATCTTTGGCGATGTAGAGCGCGGCCGAGTCGGGGATCGGCAGTGCGCCGATCTTGATCTGGGTCTTCTCCAGGCCACCCGCGTTCGCGGCGGTGGTGTCAGTGGACTTGTCGGAACCTCCGCAGGCGCTCAGCACCAGGGCGGCTGCGACTCCTGCGATGACGGCCCGGCTCGCAAGTGTGAACCTCATGGGTCTCCTTAGCTGCATTAGCTGCATTTGACCGCCCCTGCCGGAACTCGCGGTAACTCATCGGGCGACATGGAGGGGGTCCCGGGAGGCATGTTGGTCAAGGGGGGGTTTGCCGACCGCGGATCAGAGTAGCGGAGTAGATCAGTCAAATTACAAATATCACCCCTTTCGCCCCTATCGCCCCGAAGCTACAAAGCAGGCATACGCCACCCAGTTACCACATCCGTAACAATCAACAGATAGGTCCGCATAGCGGGCATAAGCAAAGATGTCAATAAATCTGTTTCGCAACTTTGTGGAAGTTTGTGGTTACAGGGCGGAGAGTCATCGCCCGGTTACGGGTGCGGTGTGCCCGTTCGGTGGGAAATGCGAGTTATGTGCTGTTGGCCGAACTCATCCGGCTGTGCTCCAATAACCCCTACCCCATGGATGCGTCGGCGTCACTAGCACATCATTGCGTGACGCGATCCCCTCCAAGCAGACGATCCGAGGAGAGGCAGCGGAGGCCAGTGAGGACAGCGTCAATCCCCAGCGAACGCGAATCCGGGCTGGCACCTGCCCTGGGATTCGACAATCAGGGGGGGCAGCCGCAGAGCGGCCCGGGTCAGGGCTCAGACGGCTCCGGCTCCGAGAGGTCTGCGAGGAACGGCGGCAAGCTCGCGCTCAAGAACTGGCGGGTGAGGTCGCGACTGATCGCGCTCATCGTCATCCCCACGGCCGCCGCGATCGTGCTGGGCGGCCTGCGGGTCACCACCTCGATCAGCAGCGCCGCCGAGTACGAGCGCGTGCGTACCACCGCCGAACTCACCGCGGGCCTGAGCAACCTGGCCGACGAGCTGCAGCTTGAGCGGGACCTGTCGGCCCGGTACGTGGCACAGGGGCGTCTGAGCACCGGCAAGTCGAATCTGCGCAAGCAGTACGAGAGCGTCGACGGCGTCGCCCGCGAGGTGCGCGCCCGCATCGACGGCGTCATCAGTGACAGCGGCATCGTTGAGGCGTTCAGCACCCGGAGCAGGGACGAGCTCACGCAGATCCGCGCCCGCATCGACGAGCTCAAGAGCCTGCGTGACGCGGCGACGGCCACCCAGATGCCGGCCCAGCCCATGGTCGCCGCGTACTCCCGTACCATCGCGGACCTGCTCGCTCTGCACGACGAGATCATTCAGGGCGTCGCGGACCAGGAGATCACCGCCGGCGCGGCCGCGTTCGCCGCGCTGGCCAGGGCCAAGGAACAGGCGTCCAGGGAGCGGGTGAACCTCGCCATCGCCCTCGCCGTCAGGGGGTTCAGCGCCGAAGGCCTCAACGCCATGCTGGCCGCCCGGGCGCAGTTCGACAGCGAGCTCGCGACCTTCCGCTCCGAGGCCTCGGTCGCCCAGCGCCAGCTCTACGACGACACGGTCAGCAGCCAGAAGAAGGACCGCGCGGCGGCACTGCGCGCCCGCGCCATCGTGCTGGCCCTCAACGGTCAGCCGCTGAGGAACGTCGACGTCTCCAGGACCGGACTCGGTGACCAGACGACGTGGTTCGACGCCTCCAGCGACATCGTCGAGCGCATGCGCACCGTGGAGGAGCAGGTCGCCGACACCCTCATCACGCAGAGCCGGGTCCTGCAGGAGTCGGAGCAGCGCGGAGCGCTGATCGCCGCCGGGCTGAGCGTGCTGCTGCTCATCCTCGTCCTGATCATCACCGCGGTCATGGCGCGGTCGCTGGTCAGGCCGCTGCGCAGGCTCCGTACCGAGGCGCTGTCCATCGCCGGCCAGCGTCTCCCCGAGACCGTCCAGAGCATGCGCGAGAGCGGCGAGGTCTCGACCACCGACATCACCCCGATCGGTGTCGCCTCCGACGACGAGATCGGTGAGGTGGCCAGGGCCTTCGACGAGGTCCACCGCGAGGCCGTGCGGCTGGCGGGCCAGGAGGCCACGCTGCGGAGCAACGTCAACTCGATGTTCGTCAACCTCTCCCGGCGCAGCCAGACCCTGGTGGAGCGCCAGCTCTCCCTCATCGAGAACCTGGAGCAGGGCGAGCAGGACGAGGGCCGGCTCGGCAGCCTCTTCCGCCTCGACCACCTCGCCACCCGCATGCGCCGCAACTCGGAGAACCTCCTGGTCCTCGCCGGTCAGGAGCCCGCCCGCCGGTGGAGCCAGCCGGTCCCGCTCATCGACGTGGTCCGCGCCTCGCTGTCGGAGGTCGAGAACTACGAGCGGGTCGACCTGCAGCTGTCCGCGGGCGTGGCCGTGGCCGGAACCTCCGTCAACGACGTCGTCCACCTGATCGCGGAGCTCGTGGAGAACGCGATCTCCTTCTCCCCCCGGGAGACCAAGGTCATCGTCTCCAGCAACCGCATCGACGGCGGTGGCGTGATGGTCTCGGTGACCGACATCGGCATCGGTATGACCGCCGAGGAGCTCGCCCAGGCCAACTGGCGACTGGCCAACCCGCCGGTGGTGGACGTCTCGGTCTCCCGCCGGATGGGCCTGTTCGTGGTCGGCCGCCTTGCCCTGCGGCACGGCGTCCGAGTCCAGCTCAGGCAGCAGGACAGCGGCGGCCTGACCGCCATGGTCCTGCTCCCGGAGAACCTGCTCGCCGTCACCGCCCGCCCGGGAGGCGCGCCCGGTGCCATGTCGCAGGGCGGAGACTGGGCCGGATCCACGGCCTCCATGGACCGCCCGCCCGTGCTGGCCAGCCCCGCGGCTCCCCAGATGCCGTCCTTCGCCTCGTTCGAGGCCGCCCACCAGAACTCGTTCGCCTCCTTCGACCTGGGGCAGCAGTTCAACTCCTTCGAGGCCTCGCAGCCTCCCTTCGGAGGCGGCCAGTTCGGGCAGGCACCCGTCGACACCCCGTGGCCGGGACAGCTTCCGCCGCCCGGCGCCACCCCCGGCTGGCCGGACGCCTCCCAGCCCGACCCCACCGCGTGGCATCAGGGCCAGGGCAGCCCGTCCAGAGGCGACACCGGAATGTGGTCCGGGGGACCGAGCGCGCCCGCGCGCGGTGACGCCCCCGTCTGGCCCGGCGGGCAGAGCAGGGACGGCGGCTCCGACGTCTGGTCGAGCTCCTCGTTCCGCGGCGGCGACTCCGGAGGCTGGCCGTCCACCGGCAACTCCGGTCCGTTCGGGCGGCGCCCGTTCGACGCGGCGGACAACACCGGCCCGCTGCCGGTGATCCCCGACTCCTCGCCCATGGAAGAGGCGAAGGAGGAGTTCCTGCCGATCTTCGCGGCCGTCGAGTCCGACTGGTTCAGGAAGATCGATCCGGTCCAGGCCGCCGAGGAACGGGTCGAGGAGGTCGAACCGGCCCGGCCGGCCCAGGCCGTTCAGGAGACCGTCCAGCTCTCACAGCAGGCCGCCCCCACGCAGGGGACCGGCTGGTCGTCACCCGCCGACGTGGGCTGGCAGGCGGCCAAGGCCGCCAGCGAGCCCTCACTCGGCGGGATCACCGGTTCCGGGCTGCCCAAGCGGGTGCCCAAGGCGAACCTGGTGCCCGGCACGGCCGCGCCCGACCTGAGCGCGGCTCCCCAAACTCCCGCACTCCGGCCGACAGTCTCCCCGGAGGCGGTGCGCAACAGGCTGGCCAGCTTCCAGCAGGGCGTACGACAGGGCCGCGCGGCCGCCAGGGGCGCCGCGGACGGACGGCCGTATCCCGACTTCGGCCGGGACGTTGAAGGAAACAAGGAGGACCGGTGAGCGAGCTCATCATGGTCGCCAAGGAGGATGACACGTGCGCGAAATGAGCCAGGCCGCCCGGGGGGTCAATTGGCTGATCACTGACTTTGTGAACAACGTCCCAGGCGTGGCGCACACAGTCGTCGTGTCGGCGGACGGTCTGCCGTTGGCGTATTCCGACGGATTTCCCAGGGACAGGGCGGACCAGCTGGCCGCGGTCGCGGCCGGCCTGATCAGCCTGACCCAGGGCGCCTCACGGGTTTTCGAAGGCGGTGCGGTCACCCAGACCGTGGTGGAGATGCAACGAGGGCTGCTCCTCATCATGTCCATCAGTGACGGTTCCTGTCTGGCGGTGCTGGCCGCCGCCGACTGTGACATGGGACTGGTGGCCTACCAGATGACGATGCTCGTCGAGCGGGCAGGCCAGGTGCTGACCCCGGCCGTTCGCGCGGAACTGCAGTCTTCCCACTCACGGTGACGGCGATGACGCTAGGAGGCTGTCGTGGCAGGCCGCGGCTGGACCGGTGAGGGAAACCCGCACAGCGGGTTTCCCTACCATTCGATGGACGACCCCCACCGGCAACAGGGGGGTCCCTCGCATCTCATGCAGCCGGCGCCGTCGGAGCAGAGCTCCCTCGTCCGTCCGTATGCCGTGACCGGGGGGCGCACCGCCCCCCGGACCCAACTCGCCCTGGAGGCCCTGGTCTCCTCGGCGACCTCCATACATCACGATTTATCCACCCGCACCCCGGAGTATCAGGCGATCAGTGCCCTGTGCCGGCAAGTGCGTTCGGTCGCTGAGATCTCCGCGATGCTCCGCATCCCGCTCGGCGTGACCCGGATCCTGGTCGCCGACATGGCCGCCGAGGGTCTGATCCAGCTGCATCAGCCTCAGCTGGACGCGGGCAAGCCGGATCTCAACCTGCTGGAAAGGGTGCTCAGTGGACTTCGCAGGCTCTAGCCGCGGCGGCGGCCTGACATCGACGAAAATCGTCGTCGCCGGGGGATTCGGTGTCGGTAAGACCACGTTCGTGGGGGCGGTGTCGGAAATCCTGCCGCTGACCACGGAGGCGGTGATGACCGACGCCAGCGCCGGGATCGACGATCTCGGCCTCACTCCGAACAAGACCACCACCACGGTCGCGATGGACTTCGGCCGCGTCTCGCTGGACCGCGACCTGATCCTTTACCTGTTCGGCACGCCCGGCCAGCACCGGTTCTGGTTCATGTGGGACGACCTGGTCCGCGGCGCGATCGGCGCGATCGTGCTCGTCGACACCCGGCGGCTGGCCGACAGCTTCCCGGCGATCGACTACTTCGAGGAGGCCAAGCTCCCCTTCGTCGTCGCGGTCAACGGGTGGGACGGCACCTACCTGCACGGTGAGGAGGAGGTACGCGAGGCGCTGACGCTGGCGCCGCACATCCCCATCTCCAGGACCGACGCCCGCTCGCGCGACGCGGTGAAGGCCACGCTCATCACGCTTGTGGAGCACGCGCTCACCGTGCGGATGGCCGTTCCCGGCTGGGGCCGCTGACCGCGGGAGGGCGTCAGTCGCACCTCCCAGCGGATAGGCTGGGAGGTCGAGTCGCAGACCTGTAGCGCAGAGGCTGGCCAATCACGTGTTCGAGACGCTTTCCGACCGGCTGACATCGGTCTTCTCCTCCCTTCGATCCAAGGGTCGGCTCTCCGAGGCCGACATCGACGCGACCTGCCGCGAGATCCGCATCGCGCTCCTCGAGGCCGATGTCGCGCTGCCCGTGGTCAAGGCGTTCGTCGCCCAGGTCAAGGAGCGCGCCCGCGGCGCCGAGGTCTCCCAGGCGCTGAACCCGGCGCAGCAGGTCGTCAAGATCGTTAATGACGAGCTCATCGAGATCCTCGGCGGCGAGACCCGGCGGCTCCGCTATGCCAAGAACCCGCCGACCGTCGTCATGCTCGCGGGCCTGCAGGGCGCGGGCAAGACGACCCTGGCCGGCAAGCTCGCCCGCTGGCTGCGTGAGCAGAACCACACGCCGCTGCTGGTCGCCGCCGACCTCCAGCGGCCCAACGCGGTACAGCAGCTCTCGGTCGTGGCCGAGCGCGCGGGCGTCGCGGTCTACGCGCCCGAGCCGGGAAACGGCGTCGGCGACCCGGTCGCGGTGGCCCGCCAGTCGATCGACCACGCCAAGCGGCAGCAGCACGACATCGTCATCATCGACACCGCGGGCCGCCTGGGCATCGACCAGGAGCTGATGAAGCAGGCGGCGGACATCCGCGACGCGGTCTCGCCCGACGAGGTGCTGTTCGTCGTCGACGCGATGATCGGCCAGGACGCCGTCAGCACGGCCCAGGCGTTCATGGAGGGCGTCGGTTTCGACGGCGTCGTGCTGACCAAGCTCGACGGCGACGCCCGCGGTGGCGCCGCACTGTCGGTCCGCCACATCACCGGCAGGCCGATCATGTTCGCGTCCACCGGTGAGAAGCTCGAGGACTTCGACGCCTTCCACCCGGACCGGATGGCCTCCCGCATCCTCGACATGGGTGACATCCTCACCCTGATCGAGCAGGCCCAGAAGACCTTCGACGAGGCCGAGGCCGCCAAGATGGCGAGCAAGCTCACCTCGGGCGAGGGCTTCACCCTGGAGGACTTCCTCGAGCAGATGATGATGGTCCAGAAGATGGGCCCCATCAAGAACCTGCTCGGCATGATGCCCGGCATGGGGCAGATGCGTGATCAGCTCAACCAGGTGGACGACCGCGACCTCGACCGCATCGCCGCCATCATCCGCTCCATGACCCCCGCCGAGCGTCACAATCCGAAGATGATCGACGGTTCACGCCGTGCCCGTATCGCGAGGGGCTCCGGTGTGACGGTGACCGAGGTGAGCGGCCTGGTCACCCGCTTCTTCGACGCCCAGAAGATGATGAAGCGGATGGCCGGCGGCATGGGCATCCCCGGCATGCCCGGCGGTCGCAAGGGGGCCAAGGCCGCGCAGAAGAAGGCGGCCAAGGGACGCAGGGTCAGCGGCGACCCGCGCAAGGCGGCGCTCGGCAAGGCCGCCCCCGACAAGTCCGGCGAGCCCGCGGCCCCGACGGGGAACGGACTCCTCGGCAAGCTCGGTTCCCGGCAGCAGCTGCCTCCTGGCCTGGAGCTGCCGCCGGGCTTCGACCCCTCGAAGTTCAAGCTCCCCGGTCAGAAATGAGCGACGGCCCCTTCCACGCGCGTGCCAGATGGATCTGGGTGATCATCGTCGCGGGGTTCATCCTGGTGGCCGTGCTCGAACTGCTCGGGGTACGTCCGAAGTAGCGCTCCCACCACGGCATCCCGGCCGGCGGATCGTACGGCGGATCGTACGGCGGGTACACAGACCGCACGGGTGCTCCCGGGGGTGCGGGAATCTCCGGCGGCTGGGCGGCTCCCGGCAGGATCGGCGCCTCGGGCAGGACGGGGGCTCCGAGCCGCGAGGCGGTCCCCGGCGGTTCGAGGGTCTCCGGCGGGGCGGGTGCTCCCGGCCGCGCCGGAGCCCCGGGCAGGAGCGGGGTCTGAGGAGGCACGGACGTTCCTCGTGGGACGTGAGACGGCCAGGGGGCCCAGGGGACCCAGGGGATACTGTCGTGGCCGGTTCCCGGGGTTACGGCAGGGGACGGGGCGGACGCCGGAGGCGCGTCGGCCTGACCGGCAGGGGTCGCCCTGATGGTCAGCACCGCTCCCAGCACGGTGATGGATCCGGTCGCGGTCAGCAGCAGAGATCTGAGGGTGGTTGCCACGGCGGCCATTTAGCGCAGCAGGCCGGACCCGCCGGGGGCCCGGACACACGTGGATTACCGAGATTTGCCCTCCGGCCGCCGCGGGGGATGGCCGTGGATTGGCCGGGCACCCCCGCGCGTCTGGCACAATGACATGTTGGAACATCGTGACACGTGGTTGCCCTCTCACTCCCGCGTGCCATGCCTGTCCCTCGATCGGTCCTCTCCTCGTGCCCCACTCGATGAGACACCGTTCACCCACGCTCTAATGCAGGAGAGACCACACCAGTGGCAGTCAAGATCAAGCTCAAGCGGCTCGGCATGATCCGCAACCCGCAGTACCGCATCGTCATCGCCGACAGCCGCACCAAGCGTGACGGCCGGGCGATCGAGGAGATCGGCCTCTACCACCCGAAGGAGAACCCCTCGCGCATCGAGGTCAACTCCGAGCGGGCGGCCTACTGGCTGGGTGTCGGCGCGCAGCCGACCGAGCCCGTCCTCAAGCTCCTCAAGCTCACCGGCGACTGGCAGAAGTTCAAGGGCGAGTCGGCTCCGGCTCCGCTCCTGGTCGCCGAGCCCAAGGCCGACCGCCACGCCGTCTACGAGGCCGCGGCCAAGGAGGCGCTGTCTCTGGAAGCCGCCACCACGCCGAAGAAGTCGACCCGCAAGGCGGCTCCCAAGGCTGAAGAGGCCCCCGCCGAGGCCCCGGCTGAGCCCACCGCGGCCGCCGAGGAGAAGCCGGAAGGCGAGGCCTGAGGTGCTTGAGGAGGCCCTCGAGCACCTGGTGAAGGGCATCGTCGAATATCCCGACGACGTCCAGGTTCACGCTCGCCGCATCCGCAGCGGGCGTGTGCTTGAGGTCCGGGTGCATCCCGAGGACCTCGGTAAGGTTATCGGCCGCGGTGGCCGTACGGCCAAGGCGCTTCGCACGGTCGTGAACGCCCTCGGCGACGGCAAGTACGTCCGGGTCGATCTGCTCGACCTGAACGAGGCCCGCTAGCCGCCGGACGCGTCCAATCGAGCGAACGGGCCACCCGCCCAGCGCGGGTGGCCCGTCTGCTTTCCACCGGCACCACTATGTGAGGAGGCGGGCGTGCAGCTCGTCGTAGGGCGGATCGGTCGCCCGCACGGACTCCGCGGAGACGTGTCCGTGGAGGTGCGCACCGACGAGCCTGACAGGCGCTTCGCCCCGGGCACCGCCCTGGCCACCGACCCCGCCTCGGCCGGCCCACTGGTCGTCGAGTCCCGCCGCTGGCATTCGGGCATCCTGCTGGTCAGGTTCGAGGGTGTGAGCGACCGCGACCACGCCGAGGAGCTCCGCGGCACCATGCTCGTCATCGACTCGGCGGACATCCCGCCGTCCGACGATCCCGACGAGTTCTACGATCACCAGCTCATCGGCCTCGCCGTGGTCAAGCCCGACGGCGAGCGGGTGGGCGAGGTGTCCGACGTGCTCCACCACGGCCAGGACCTGCTCGTCGTACGGCGTGGGAAGGCGGAGGTCTACGTGCCGTTCGTCAAGGCACTGGTCCCGGTGATCGACCTTGAGAAGGGCATCCTCGTCGTGGACGCCCCGGTGGGACTGCTCGATCCGGACGAGATCGTCTGACATGCGCGTCGACGTCATCTCGATCTTCCCCGAGTACTTCGCCCCCCTCGACGTCTCCCTCATCGGCAAGGCCCGCGAGCGCGGCATCCTCGACGTCCGTCTCCACCAGCTCCGCGACCACGCCCACGACGTGCACCGCACGGTGGACGACACACCCTACGGGGGCGGCCCCGGCATGGTCATGAAGCCCGAGCCCTGGGGAGAGGCCCTCGACGAGGTCCTCGCCGCGGACCCCGTGGCCCTGCCGCGGATGATCGTGCCGACTCCCAGCGGTGTGCCCTTCACCCAGAAGCTGGCGATGGAGTACGCCGCCGAGCCCTGGCTGCTGTTCACCCCTGCCCGCTACGAGGGCATCGACTCCAGGGTGATGGCCGAGTACGGCGCGCGCATGCGCGTGGACGAGGTCAGCATCGGGGACTACGTGCTCGCCGGAGGCGAGGTGGCCGTGCTGGTGATGATCGAGGCCATCGGGCGGCTGTTGCCGGGCGTGCTCGGCAACGTCCACTCGGCCGTGGACGACTCCTTCGCGCCCGGCGCGATGGAGAACCTTCTCGAAGGTCCCGTCTACACCAAGCCGCCCGAGTGGCGGGGGCACGAGGTGCCGGAGATCCTGCTCTCCGGGCATCACGGAAAGATCGCCCGGTGGCGGCGGGACCAGGCACTGCGCCGTACCGCGAGGAACCGGCCCGAACTGCTGGCGGAGCTCGCCCCGCAGAGTCTGGACAAGCACGACAGGCGGCTGCTGTCCGAGCTCGACCTGCCCGGGACCGGCCCCGTCGGCCCGGCTCCCTGACCTGTCCCGTCACCGTGACCGGCCGCATCGACCGGCTGATTTCCGGTCGGTCGGGAAAATATGGCAAACTGAAGCGTTGCCGCCGACTGCCTTCCCGGCCCCCGGGCCGGTCTCATTGCGGCCGGCTCCGAGACACAATCCATTTCAGCACGCGTGTCCATCACGACGCCGCTCCGTCGCGGCCGGATGGACCTCCGGGTGCGCTTCACAATGAGGTACCAACTGCCATGCACACGCTGATCAGCGAGCTCGAGAAGTCCGCGCTCCGCACCGACATCCCGAGCTTCCGGCCCGGTGACACGCTTGAGGTCCACGTCCGGGTCATCGAGGGCAGCAGGTCCCGTGTCCAGGTCTTCAAGGGCTTCGTCCTTCGCCGCCAGGGCGGTGGCGCCCGCGAGACCTTCACGGTTCGCAAGGTCAGCTACAGCGTCGGCGTCGAGCGTACCTTCCCGGTGCACAGCCCGGTCATCGAGAAGATCGTCCTCGTGACCCGTGGCGACGTCCGCCGGGCCAAGCTCTACTACATGCGTGACCTGCGCGGCAAGGCCGCCCGTATCCGCGAGAAGCGCGAGGCCCGCTAGGCGCGCGGTAGTCGCCGCCCTGGCCCGCGTCCTCTTTTCCGGGGAGCGGGCCAGTCGCATGTAAGGAGGTTTGACCTCCTATGGCAATACGCATGGCTATGCGGTACCCCGTCACTCGACCACTTGGTGCCGCCCATCATCTAGGCTCGTCAGCGATGACTAGCGAAGACCGGGAGTACGGCGCAGTCTCGCGTCGACCTGTCGAGGACGAGGTGGACGTGGTCGCCGAAGACACCCAGAAGAACGCCAAGAGCGACAAGGGCAAGAAGAAGGGCTCCTTCTGGAAGGAGCTGCCCGTTCTGATCGTCGTGGCGGTGGTGCTCGCTCTCATAATCAAGACCTTCGTGATCCAGGCGTTCTACATTCCTTCGGAGTCGATGGAGAACACCCTCCTCACGAACGACCGGGTCCTGGTCAACAAGCTCGTCTACCGCGTCCGGGACATCGAACGCGGCGACGTGGTGGTGTTCTCCGGGGTCGACTCCTGGGATCCCGAGATCGACCTTGAGGAGCCGTCCAACCCGGTCGCGGGGTTCTTCCGCTGGGTCGGAACCGCCTTCGGCGTGGTCCCCGGCGAGAAGGACTACATCAAGCGGGTCATCGGCGTCGGCGGCGACACGGTGAAGTGCTGCGACGCCCAGGGCCGGGTGACGGTCAACGGGGTCCCCCTCGACGAGGACTACCTCTACCCGGGTGACGTGCCGTCCCAGAGGTTCTTCGAGGCCAAGGTCCCCGAGGGCCGCCTGTGGGTGATGGGCGACCACCGGTTGGTCTCCCTCGACTCCCGCTCCCACCTGGGCGATCCCGGCGGCGGGACGATCTCGGTGGACAAGGTGATCGGCCGGGCCTTCGTGATCGTGTGGCCGTTCTCCAGGGCCACGACCATTCCCATTCCCGACACCTTCGGTCAGCCGGCTCTCAAAGCCGCCGCGGCCGTGGGAGGCGCGGCCCCGTTCCTCGCGGGCTTCGCAGGCGCCGTGCCGCTGGTGCTGTGGCGTCGTCGCCGGCTTTCAAGGCGGTAGCCGGACCTCATGACCGTGGAACCCGAGGCTGACAAGAACAAGAAGTCCGGTAAGGGCGGCAACCTGCGCGAGTCGCTGTTCCTGCTGGTGTGCGGGGTGGTGGTGGCGCTGCTGTTGCAGGCCTTCGTCTTCCAGTCGTTCTGGATCCCGTCGGAGTCGATGGAGAACACCCTTCAGGTGGGTGACCGGGTGGTCGTCAACAAACTGCACGGCGACGCCGAGCGTGGCGACATCGTGGTTTTCAAGGGCTGGAACGACGAGGACACCATCAAGCGGGTCATCGCGGTCGGTGGTGACACGGTGAAGTGCTGCGACGCCAAGAAGCGGATCACGGTCAACGGAGTGCCGCTCGAAGAGGGCTCCTACCTGTACCCCGGCGACTTCCCCTCGGGGGACGCGTTCGAGAAGGTGGTCCCCGCCGGGAGACTGTGGGTCATGGGCGACCACCGCACCGCCTCCGCCGACTCGCGCGCCCACGAGGAGCGGAAGGAGGAGGGCACGATCTCCGAGAACGACGTCGTCGGCCGTGCGGTGGCGATCTACTGGCCGTTCTCCAGGGCCACGATCCTTTCGAGGCCGGAGAGCTTTCTCAAGGTGAGATAGCGGTACCGAATGCACCGGAGGGGGCGTACTCTCTGGTCATGGTCGCTGTGTCACCCGAGGTGTCATGACGGTTGCGTTTCGCCCCAGGCCCAGCGTGGTCCGGCGCGATTTAGGGCTGTACGGCTACGAGCGGGCCCTTGACCGCCGCGGGCTCGGTCCCGTGGCGGGGGTCGACGAGGCGGGCCGTGGCGCCTGTGCCGGGCCTCTGGTGGTCGCCGCCGTGGTGCTGGGCGGCCGGATCGACGGCCTGGGTGATTCCAAGCAGCTGACGGCCTCCCGCCGTGAGTCGCTGTACGAGCGGATCACGGCGACCGCGGAGGCGGTGAGCGTGATGGTGATCCCGCCGGGTGAGATCGACGCCCGCGGCCTGCACAGATCCAACATCGACGGAATGCGCAGGGCCGTGGCACGACTTCCCCGTCAGCCCGGCTACGTTCTCACCGACGGGTTCCCCGTTCCCGGGTTGCCCATGCCGTCATTGGGGGTGTGGAAGGGAGATCAGGTCGCGGCCTGCATCGCGGCGGCCTCGATCGTGGCCAAGGTGACGCGGGACGAGATGATGGTCGCGTTGCACGAACGTCATCCCCGGTACGGATTCGCCGTGCACAAGGGGTATGGCACCGTCGATCATCGCAGGGCTCTCAGCACCTACGGTCCGTGTCCGGACCACCGCTTTTCGTTCTCGACGGTGGCACGGTCAGGAGCGGGCGAGGTGATGGGTGAGAATGAACTGGGGGCCGGTGCGTCTGATCGGGCGGGCCGGGGTGTGCGTTTAACAGGAGGACCGGTATGAGCGCAGAGGATCTCGAGAAGTACGAAACCGAGATGGAGCTGCAGCTTTACCGTGAGTACCGCGACGTTGTCGGCCTGTTCACATACGTCGTGGAGACTGAGCGGCGCTTCTATCTCACCAACTCCGTCGATCTCGACGTGCGGACCGCCGAGAACGGCGACGTGTTCTTCGACGTGAAGATGCAGGACGCCTGGGTCTGGGACATGTACCGGCCCGCGAGGTTCGTCAAGAACGTCCGCGTGGTGACCTTCAAGGACGTGAACGTCGAGGAGCTCGCCAAACCCGATCTGGAGATGCCGAAGGAGGGCTTCTCCTCCTGAGGGGCTTTGCGGCTTTTTGACCATTGCTGAGCTGCGAGAACGCTGTCCGCGGGCCGGGGCGTCGTCCACAGGCGCGCCTGGTGTCCGGCCGGTTGTCCACAGAGTCCCGTTCGGCTCGTCGGGGGCGCGGTGAGCTGAGCGAAGGTCGGGAACCGGAGGTGGTTCCATGGCCGCGAAGGATGAGCTCGGCAGGTACGGCGAACAGGTCGCCGTCGACTATCTGCTCGCGCATGACCTGCAGATCCTGGATCGCAACTGGCGATGCCCGGACGGGGAGATCGACGTCGTCGCCCGAGAGGGGCGCACGCTCGTCGCGGTGGAGGTGAAGACCCGCTCCGGCCGCCGTCACGGCACCGCCTTCGAGGCGGTCACCGATGCGAAGATCGCGCGCCTGCGCATGCTCGTGGCCAGATGGGTCGCCGAGCACCAGGAGGGGTTCGACGCGATCCGCGTCGACGTCGTCGCCCTTGAGCGGTTCGCCGGGGATTTCGCCATCCGCCACGAGCGGGGGGTGTGCTGATGTCTCCTGGCCTGTCCTGGATCATTCGCTCCCCACATTCCGCTCCGTGGGAGGTGAGGTGAGTGGCCGTCGCACGCACGCGCTGCGTCGCCCTGGTCGGGGTGACCGGCCGTCTCGTCGAGATCGAGGCCGACATCGGCAGCGGTGTCGCGGGTCTGCACCTGATCGGAATGCTGGACACCGCGCTGAGCGAAGCCCGCGACCGGGTCCGCTCCGCGCTGGTCAACAGCCGGTACGCGTGGCCCGACGCCCGGATCACCGTCAGCCTGTTTCCCGCCAGCCTGCCCAAGCGGGGCAGCATCTTCGACCTGGCGATCGCGATGGCCCTGCTCGCGGCGGCCGGATTCGTGCCTGCGGCCAGGGTCGCCGAGCCGTTCTTCCTGGGTGAGCTGGGTCTCGACGGTTCGGTGAGGCCGGTGAGGGGCGTTCTCCCCGCGGTGCTGGCGGCCGTCGCCGCGGGTGCCCGCACCGTCGTCGTCCCCGCGCGCAACGCCGCCGAGGCGGGCCTCGTGCCGGGCGTGACCGTGATCCCCGCGACCACCCTGGGCGCGCTGGTGAGCGGGCTGCGAAGCGGCGAGCCGCCGGGAGGCGTCCTGGACGGCGCCGGAGATCCCGGTCACCGGGCCGCGCGCCCGCTTCCGTCGGGATGTCCCGGCGAGGCCGTCCCCGGGCACGACCTGGGAGACAGTGCCGCCGGCGGCGCCGAGGACGGTCCCGACCTGGGAGACGTCGCCGGGCAGCCCGTCGCCCGCCGCGCGCTGGAGGTCTGCGCCGCCGGTGGCCACAACCTCTGGATGCTCGGTCCTCCCGGCACCGGCAAGACCATGCTCGCCGAGCGGCTGCCGACCCTGCTTCCGGCCCTGGAGTGGGATCAGGCCCTGGAGGTGACCGCCATACACTCGGTCGCCGGAGTGCTGCCCAGGGACCGCCCGCTGCTGGTCCGCCCGCCGTTCGTGGCGCCACACCACACCGCGACCGTCGCGTCCGTCATCGGTGGGGGCAGCGGGATGATCCGCCCTGGTGCGGTCTCGCTGGCCCACCGGGGAGTGCTCTTTCTCGATGAGGCCCCCGAGTTCTCGACGACCGTTCTCGACGCGCTCAGGCAGCCGCTCGAATCGGGCCGGGTGACGGTCTCCAGGGCGCTGGGGGCGGTGACCTTTCCCGCCAGGTTCGCGCTGGTGCTGGCGGCCAACAGGTGCCCGTGCGCGCGGCCCTCCACCCCCAAGGATCCGTGCGCGTGCGCTCCCGCCGCCCGCCGTCGCTATCTCGCCAGGCTCTCCGGCCCGCTGCTCGACCGGGTGGACGTCAAGGTCAGCCTCTTCAGGTCGACCCGGCGTGAACTCCTCGCCGACCGCCGCTTCATCGAGCCCAGCAGGGTGGTGGCGGAGCGGGTGCTGCTCGCCCGTGAGCGCGCCGCCAAGCGGTTCGCGAACACGCCGTGGCGCTGCAACGCGGAGATGCCCGCCCGCGCCCTCCATGCCGAATACCGGCCGCCGCCCGCGGCGATGTCACCGCTGCTCCGGCATCTCGACAGCGGCCTGCTGAGCGCCCGGGGTCTTGATCGGATCATCAAACTGGCCTGGACCCTGGCCGATCTCGCCGGCAAGGACCGGCCGGAGCCGCACGAGACCAACTCCGCCCTCGGGCTGTGGCTGGGGGAGGAACGTTGAACGACAGGCTCGCGCGGCTCACCCTGATGCGCCTGGCCGAACCGGGTGACACCGCGATGGGCGCGCTCGTCGCCCTACGCGGTCCACAGGCCGCCGTCGCCCTGGTCCGGGAGGGCGCCGCGGACGCGGATTTCACCCGATGGTTCGCCGACATCCACGGTCGCCCGGCTGGAGGCCCCGGTCCCTGCGACGGGGGCTCCGGTCCGTACGGCGGGAATCTGTACGACAGGGGCCCGGACCGGCGTGGGGGAGGGGCCGGTGCGTCCGATGGTGTCTCAGCCGGTGCCTCAGGGGCGGACGGTGGCAGGAGGGCCGGGTGGGACGGACGGCTCGCGGGCAGGTTCGACCGGATGGTCGCGTCCTGGGCAGCCCGGCTGAAGACGGCCGACCCCGAGCGTGATCTGGCCGAGGGCGAGCGGATAGGCGCCAGGCTGGTGATTCCCGGCGACGCCGAGTGGCCGAGCCAGCTGGATGACCTGGGAGACTCCCGGCCCCATGCGCTCTGGCTGCACGGTGACGCCGACCTGCGATTCTCCTGCCTCAGGTCCGTCGCGGTCGTCGGTTCCCGGGCCGCCACGCCATACGGCACGCACGTGGCGGCGGAGCTCGGGGCGGGACTGAGCGAGCGGGGATGGGGGGTCGTCTCCGGCGGCGCCTACGGCATCGACGGTGCCGCCCACCGCGGCGCGCTCGCCGGTGAGGCACCGACGGTCGTCGTGCTCGCCTGTGGCGCCGACGTCGCCTATCCCAGCGCGCACCAGCAACTGTTCGCGGCCGTTCGGGCGCAGGGGGTGCTGGTCAGCGAATGCCCCATGGGCGCGCACCCGACCCGGCCGAGGTTTCTGGTCAGGAACCGTCTCATCGCGGCCCTGTCACGGAGCACCGTGGTCGTCGAGGCCGCCGTGCGCAGCGGGGCGCTCAACACCGCCGGGCACGCGGTCGCGCTCAACCGGCAGCTGGCCGCGGTGCCGGGCCCGGTGACCTCGGATGCTTCGGCGGGGTGCCATCGGCTGATCCGCCAGGGCAAAGCCATCTGCGTCACCGGTGCCGAGGAGGTGATCGAGCTCGCCGGAACGATGGGCACCGACCTGGCCCCAGAGGCGCGCGGGCCGGTGCTCCCCCGTGACCGGCTCGACCCGGAGAGCAGGAAGGTCGTCGAGGCCATGCCCACCCGGATCGGCATGGGGCCGGCGACGATAGCCGTCGCCGCGGGCGTCGACCTGGAGACCGTGCTCTCCTGCCTCGGCGGCCTGGCCGCCGCGGGCTACGTCGAGCGTGTCTCTCAGGGCTGGCGTCTCCGGGCCGATCGTCCTTTCGGTGGTTAGCCTTTTCCCCGGGCAGGGAGGCGGGAGGCCTGCCCGGGGAAAAGGCCGCCTCGGCATCCGTCAGGGACGAGCACCGGCGTGCCCATCGGCGATCACCGCTGCGCGGGACGGCCGGCGAGATCCCGGCCGGGCCACAGGGGGAGCAGGCGGACCTGGCCGTGACCGAGGAGGAGCAGGGGGTCGAGATAGGCGCGGTCGCGGAGCAGCCCCCAGTGCAGGCAGGCGGTGGGGCAGTGCCCGGGGACGTCCTGGAGGACGCCGATCACCTCGCCGGTGGCCACCGCCCGCCCGCGTCCCACCGAGGGCTGGACGGGCAGGTAGGTCGTCCGCAGGCCGCCGGAGTGGAGCACGGTCACCACTCCACGGTCCGCGAGCGGGCCCGCGTAGCCGACCGTTCCGGCTCCCGCGGCACGCACCTCGGCTCCGGGTGACGCGGCGAGGTCGGTGCCCCTGTGGCCGGCCAGCCACGGCTGCGCCGGTGGCGCGAACCCCCTGAGCACTCGTGGTCGCCCGGCGAGCGGCCATCCCCAGAGTGGAGAGGGGGCGGGCGCCTCGCCCGGACGCGTCGCCCCCGCCATGCCGAGTGCGGCCCCGCGGCCGGTCTCTCCGCCGGTTTCTCCGCCGGGGGATGCGAGAGGGGTCGCGTGCTGGGCGCCGGCTACCGGAGTGGCCAGGATCAGCGAGCAGAGCACGGCTCGCAGTCCGATGGTGGAGAAGGGTCTCATGCCTGCGAGCATGCGGACCAGCGGTGCGGCGGATATGGGCCGAACTGGATTCTGTGGATAGGCGGCCGAGGGTGTGGAGGGATCGCGTGGTCGAAGAACGTATTCGCGAGCTGGCGGCCGAGGCGGGGGTCGAGCTGCCGCCGGTACGGGTGACCGGGGATGATCCGGTGCTGCCTTCCGTCTTCCGGGTGGGCGCCGCCGCCGCCGTCGCCGTCGGAGCCGCCACCGCGGCGGCCGCGGCGCTCGGGGGAGGCGGGAGTGAGGCGGCGGTGGACGTACGGGAGGCGGCAGCGGCCTTCAGAGACGAGCGCCACTTCAGGATCGACGGAGTCGCCGGGGAGCTGTGGGCCCCCCTCTCGGGTGACTACCGCGCCGCCGATGGCTGGGTCCGGTTGCACTGCAACTTCGACCACCACCGGGACGCGGCTCTCGCGGCGCTGGGACTTCCCCCGGCCGCGGGCCGGGGCGCCGTCGTGCGCGCCTGCGCCGGCCGGGCCGCCGTCGAGGTCGAGGAGTCGGTGACGGCCGCGGGAGGATGCGCCGCGGCCATGCGCAGCCGTGCCGAATGGCGCGAGCACCCCCAGGCCCGCCAGGTCGCCAGGTCGCCGCTCGTCGGCCTGACCCGGTTCGGAGACTCCGGCGGTGGGCGGACCCGTGCCCCGAGGAGGGGAGGAGGGCGGCCGCTGGACGGGGTTCGGGTGCTCGACCTGACCAGGGTGATCGCGGGGCCGGTGGCGACACGCACGCTGGCGGCCCACGGCGCCCAGGTGCTCAGGGTGGGCGCCGGGCACCTTCCCGAGGTGCCGGGGCTGGTGATCGGCACCGCGTTCGGCAAGCGGTCCTGTCACCTCGACCTGAGGACGACGGCCGGGAGCGCCGCGCTGCGCGACCTGGTGGCCGGGGCGGACGTGCTCGTGCAGTCCTACCGGCCGGGGGCTCTCCAATCACTGGGGTTCGGCCCCGGGGAACTGGCGGCGATCAGGCCGGGGATCGTCTGCGTGGACGTCTCGGCGTACGGGGGACGTGGGCCGTGGGCGCTCCGGCGCGGGTTCGACAGCCTGGTGCAGATGGCGTGCGGCATCGCGCACGAGGGTGGTGACGGATCGCGGCCGCATCCGCTTCCCGCCCAGGTCCTCGACCACGCCACCGGCTACCTGGCCGCTTTCGGGGCGATGGCCGCCCTGCTCCGCCGGTCCGCCGAGGGAGGCTCCTGGAGGGTTGAGCTCTCCCTGGCGGGGACCGCGCGATGGCTGGACGGCCTCGGCCGGATCGACGGCGCGGCCACCCCGGAGCCGGACGTCACCGATCTGATCGAGGAGATGGACAGCGCCTTCGGCCGCCTGACCTATCTCCGGCCCCCCGGCACCGTCGGTGGCGTCTCGCCGTACTGGTCGAGCCCGCCTCCGGAGAACGGCGAGCACCCGCCCGCCTGGTGGTGAGGTGGCCGCGCGGGGCATCGCGATCACCGTGTCGAAGCGCCGGCGGAGTGGCGGAGTGGGGAGAGGCCGATCCAGACGATCGTGGTCAGCACCCCGGCCGCGGAGATCCACAGCACCGGGCGGAGCCCCAGCAGCTCGCCGAGCAGGCCACCGGCCAGGCTGCCGAGGGTGAGGACGCCCTGGATCATGAAGGACATCGTGGCGTTGACCCGGCCGCGCAGTTCGGCGGGGGTCTCGCGCAGGGTGATGGCGCCCATGCAGACGGAGAAGGCCACGATGGCCATGCCGGAGGTCACCGCGGTGGCGGACATGAGCAGGAGGCTGCGCCACGCCGGGCCGCCGGCGAGCGCCGCGACCGCGTAGTCGACGGGGAAGAGCAGGGTTGCGCAGAGCAGCATCCGGTTCTCACCGAACCGTCTGGTCAGGCGTGGCACCACGGCGGCACCGAGCAGGCCGCCGATGCCGAAGCAGGCGGTGATCGCACCGACCAGGCCCCCGGGCAGGTCGAGCACGTTGAGCGCGTAGATCACGAACAGCGCCATGTACACGCCGCCGAAGAAGTTGATCGTCACCCCGCTGCCGCAGAGCGCGCGGAGCGCCGGGTGCCGGGCCACGGTGCCCAGGCCCTCGCGGATCTCGGTCCACATGCCGCGCGGGGGAGCGGGGGTGTGGGTTTCCGGCGCGGTGATCCTCCGGATCAGGAACGCCGAGAGCAGGAAGGACAGCGCGTCGACCAGGATCGCGAACGGCGCGGTGATCAGCTGGACGAGCAGCCCGGCGAGGCCGGGGCCGCCGACGCTCGCCACGGCGAAGGCCGACTGGAAACCCGCGAGCGCCTCGGTTCGCTGGCTCTCGTGGACCACGGTGGCCAGGTGCGGGAAGTTGACCGCCCTGAAGATCACTGAGCAGGTGCCGACCACGAACGCCACCGCGATCAGCCACGGCACGGTCAGCAGCCCGGTGATCCAGGCCGCCGGGACGGTGGCCATGGCGGCGGCCGAGACCAGGTCGCAGGCGATCATGACCGGCCGGTGCCGCCTCAGCCGGTCGGCGAGGGCGCCCGCCTGGAGGCCGATCAGCAGGTAGGGCAGCGAGGTCACGGCGGTGAGCACGCCCATCTGGGTGGGGGAGGCGCCGAGCAGGACGGCGGCGGTGAGCGGCACCGCCAGCCGGGAGACCTCGGCGCCGGTCTCGGTGACGGCACGGGCGGAGAGCAGGAGCCGGTAGTCGCGCTGCCTCCTGAGCGGCACCGGCTGGAACACGGAGGTCACGTCGCCCCTTGGAAACTGTGAAGGGAATGCTTCATAATTGTGAAGGTAGTCCTTCATAGTTATGAAGGCAATGTTTCATATTTGGAGTGGGTACGGTCTGCACATGACCGAGGTACGGAAGCACAGGTCCCTCACCGATCCCACGGCGATGCGCGCGCTGGCCCACCCCGCGCGGCTCGCGATCTTGAACCGGCTTCACGCCGAGGGGCCCTGCACCGCGACCGAGGTCGCCGAGGTCGTCGGGGTCACGCCGAGTGCGGCCAGCTACCACCTGCGCATGCTCGCCAAGTACGGCTTCGTCGAGGACGCGCCCGCGCGCGGCGACGGCAGGGAGCGGCTGTGGCGCTCCAGCTCCGTGGGCCTGAGTGTCACTCCCGATCCGGACGACGGCCCGGACGTGCGCAGCGCCAAGGAGTTCCTGATCAAGGCCCTACGGGACCAGGCGGCGGACGAGGTGACCCGGGCCATGGAGAACATGGAGCGGGAGTCCCGGGAGTGGCGCGGGGCCGCGGTATTCAACCGCGCCGTCCTGCTGGTCGACGCCGATGAGCTGAGGCGGCTGAACGAGCGGATCGATGAGCTGCTCGCCCCCTACAAGACCACCGTCAGAGACCGGGCGGACGCTCCGTCCGGGGCTCGGATCGCCGAGGCGCAGATCAATCTCTTTCCTCGGGCTCGACGCCGGCCACACGGCCTCCCCCGTGACGCGTAAGGGGCGCTTGACGACCGAAGGTCAGGGAGAGGCCCGGTTACGGGTACAATTTTTGGTGGCCCATTCGTCATGGGCCGACTTCGCATGCCCCGTCAAGAGCCAAGATCCCTCGGTCCGGGTGAGAGCCCGGCTGGATCCGGTTCGGGGCATCAGGGCGACAGCCGCAGGTTGTCGCGGCCAACCGAGAACAGCGCCCAGAGATGGGCGCCCCGATCTGGAGGACAATCAATGTCCACCCCCGTCGTCACCATGCGACAGCTGCTCGAAAGCGGCGTGCACTTCGGCCACCAGACCCGTCGCTGGAACCCGAAGATGAAGCGCTTCATCTTCACCGAGCGTAACGGCATCTACATCATCGACCTGCAGAAGTCGCTGGCCTTCATCGACAGGGCCTACGACTTCGTCAAGGAGACCGTCGCGCACGGCGGCACGATCATGTTCATCGGCACGAAGAAGCAGGCCCAGGAGGCCATCGCCGAGCAGGCCGCCCGCGTCGGCATGCCGTACGTCAACCAGCGCTGGCTGGGCGGCATGCTCACCAACTTCTCCACCGTGCACAAGAGGCTCCAGCGCCTGAAGGAGCTGGAGGAGCTCGACTTCGACAACGTGGCCGCCTCGGGGCTCACGAAGAAGGAGCTCCTCATGCGCCGTCGTGAGAAGGAGAAGCTCGAGCGCACCCTCGGCGGCATCCGGGACATGTCCCGGATTCCCAGCGCCGTGTGGGTCGTCGACACCAAGAAGGAGCACATCGGGATCAGCGAGGCTCGCAAGCTTCACATCCCGGTCGTGGCCATCCTCGACACCAACTGTGACCCCGACGAGGTCGACTACCCGATCCCGGGTAACGACGACGCCATCCGCGCCGTCGGCCTGCTGACCCGCGTCGTCGCCGACGCCGTCGCCGCCGGTCTCATGGCCCGCGCCGGTGCGGGCCGTGGTGGCGACGACAAGCCGGCCGTCGCCGGTGGCGCCGAGCCGCTGGCCGAGTGGGAGCAGGAGCTGCTGGCCGGTGGCGCCGAGAGCGCCCCGGCCGCCGAGGCCGAGGCCGAGGCCGAGGCCGAGGTCGTGGAGGCCCCTGCCGAGACCGAGGCCGCGGAGGCTTCCGCCGAGACCGCCGAGACCACCGAGGCCGAGGCCGCCGAGACCACCGAGAAGCAGGCCTAGGTCATCTCCGTACGGCCTGGCCGTACGACCCGCAAGACCCTTCCGGGTGGGTGCCGCTCAGTCGGGGGCACCCACCCGATCCACGACGATTCCCACGAGGAAAAGACAATGGCTTCCGTGAACATGGCCGACGTCAAGCGGCTTCGTGAGCTGACCGCCGCCGGCATGATGGACTGCAAGAAGGCTCTTGAGGAGTCCGAGGGCGACTTCGACCGCGCGGTCGAGCTCCTCCGTCTCAAGGGTGCCAAGGATGTCGGCAAGCGTGAGGCTCGCACCGCCTCCAACGGCCTGGTCGCCCTGGAGCAGGACAGCGACTCCGCCGCCGCGCTGCTGGAGCTCAACTGCGAGACCGACTTCGTCGCCAAGGGCGAGCGTTTCCAGGAGCTCGCGACCCAGGTGGTCAAGCACGTCCTGGCTTCCAGGCCGACCGACGTGCCCTCGCTGCTCGAGTCCGAGCTCGACGGCAAGAGCGTCAAGACGCACCTCGACGAGGCCAACGCCGCGCTCGGCGAGAAGATCGAGATCCGCCGGTTCGCCGTGCTCGAGGGCGGTTTCATCGGCTCCTACATGCACAAGACCGACCCCCAGCTTCCCCCGGCGGTCGGCGTGCTCGTGCAGCTCGACACCCCGAACGCCGGTGTCGCCAAGGACATCGCGCAGCACGCCGCCGCGATGGCCCCGAAGTACCTCAGCCCCGCCGAGGTCCCGGCCGACGTCATCGAGAAGGAGCGCGCGCTCTTCGAGGAGATGACCCGCGAGGAGGGCAAGCCCGAGGCAGCCATCGGCAAGATCGTCGATGGTCGCATCAACGGCTGGTACAAGGACTTCACCCTTCTTGAGCAGTCCTTCGTCAAGGACAACAAGAAGTCCGTCGCGAAGTTCGCGGACGAGAATGGTGTCAAGGTCCAGGCCTTCGTCCGCTTCAAGGTTGGCCAGGCCTAATTCCAGACACCCGCTCTTTACGCAGAGCATCAAACGAGGAGGCCGCCGCCGTGCAGGAGAATCCAGGACCCGCCACGTCGGCGGTTTCTTCGTACTCGGATCCGCTTCGCTGGAAGCGGGTGATGTTGAAGCTGTCCGGCGAGGCGTTCGCCGGCGGCGAGCCGCTGGGCATCGACCCGGCGGTCGTGGGTCACCTCGCGGACTCGATCGCCGAGGCCGTCCGAGGTGGCGTCCAGGTCTCGGTGGTCGTGGGCGGCGGCAACATGTTCCGGGGTGCCGCCCTCTCCGAGCGCGGCATGGACCGGGCGAGGGCCGACTACATGGGCATGCTCGGTACGGTCATCAACTGCCTGGCCCTCCAGGACTTCCTGGAGAAGCGGGGTGTCGACACCCGCGTCCAGACGGCCATCACCATGCAGCAGGTCGCCGAGCCGTTCCTGCCCCGCCGCGCCATCCGTCACCTGGAGAAGGGCCGAGTGGTCATCTTCGGGGCGGGGCTCGGCTCGCCGTTCTTCTCCACCGACACCTGCGCCGCGCAGCGAGCGCTGGAGATCGGCGCCGAGGCTCTGCTCAAGGGCACCCAGGTGGACGGCGTCTACGACGCCGACCCTCGTAAGAACCCCGATGCCGTCCGGTTCGACCACCTCGAATATGGTGAGGTGCTGACCCGCGGACTGGGAGTCATGGACGCCACCGCCATCAGTCTGTGCATGGACAACAACCTTCCCATCGTGGTCTTCGACCTCATGGGTGAGGGCAACATCCTGCGGGCCGTGCGCGGTGAGAAGATCGGCACGCTGGTAAGTCCGGCACGTTAGGGAGCGAGCCCGACGTAGCGAGCGGAGTGGTGCGTGAGGTAGGAGCGTGCCGCGAAGTGAGTGAGGAGTGGTGAGTGACCAGGAGACAGGGAGCGAGCCCGACGTAGCGAGCGGAGTGGTGCGTGAGGTAGGAGCGTGCCGCGAAGTGAGTGAGGAGTGGTGAGTGACCAGGAGACAGGGAGCGAGCCCGACGTAGCGAGCGGAGTGGTGCGTGAGGTAGGAGCGTGCCGCGAAGTGAGCGAGGATGGTGAGTGACCGAGAAGACAGGGAGCCGCTGTGATCGACGATACTCTCCTCGAAGCCGAGGAAAAGATGGACAAGGCCGTGTCGGTGGCGAAGGAAGACTTCGCAGGCATCCGCACCGGTCGGGTCACCCCGTCGATGTTCAACAAGATCAGCGCTGAGTACTACGGGACGCCCACCCCCATTCAGCAGCTTGCCTCGTTCCACGTGCCCGAGGCGCGCATGGTCATCATCCAGCCTTTTGACAAGAGCTCGATGGCCGCGATCGAGAAGGCGATCCGCAACTCGGACCTCGGTGTGAACCCTGGTAACGACGGAGCGGTGATTCGGGTGGCCTTCCCCGAGCTGTCGGAGGAGCGCCGCAAGGAGTACATCAAGGTCGCCAGGAACAAGGCGGAGCACTCCAAGGTCTCCATCCGTAACATTCGTCGTAATGCCAAGGAGATCCTGGACAAGCTGGTCAAGGATGGCGAGGCCGGTGAGGATGAGGTACGCCGGGCGGAGAAGGAGCTTGACGACCTCACCCAGAAGCACGTCGCCAAGATTGACGAGTTGCTCAAGCACAAGGAATCCGAGCTGCTTGAGGTTTGATCCATGGTCCTTGTCCCGCGCGGGCGCTCCGTGCGGGACAAGGATTTTGTGTATGTATGAAAGTAGGACCCCCTGTGGAACCCGTGGCGGGCAGTAGCCGTACCGGCCGGAATCTTCCCGTTGCGGTGGCGGTAGGTCTCGCCCTGGCGGTGGCGGTCATCGGCTCCCTCTACTACGTAAAGGAGCTCTTCCTCGTCGTGGTGATCGCGGCGGTGGGCGTCGGAGTGACGGAGCTGGTCAGGTCGTTCGAGGCCAGGGACATCAGAATCCCGCTGATCCCGGTTCTGGTCGGCATGGCCGCCATGCTGACCGGCGCCTACTGGGGTGGGCCCGCCTGGCTGGTCGGCGTCTTCGCGATGACCGTGCTGGTGTTGATGATCTGGCGGATGTTCCTGGGCACCGAGAACTACGTCCGTGACATCACCGCGACCATCCTGGTCGTCGTCTATCCCTCCCTGCTCGCCGGGTTCGTGGCACTGCTTCTCGCCCACCCGACCAAGGGAGCGGACCTGGTGGTCGTCTTCATCGCCACCACGGTCGCGAGCGACATCGGTGGATATTTCGCTGGGATATCCCTTGGCAGGCACAAGATGTCCCCGACGATCAGTCCGAAGAAGACCTGGGAGGGCTTCGCCGGGTCGGCACTGGCCTGCATGGCCGTGGGCGGCTGGCTGGTGGCGTGGCTGCTGAAGGACGACATCTGGAAGGGTGTCCTCATCGGCGCGGTCGTGGTGGTCTTCGCCACCCTCGGTGACCTGGTCGAGTCGGTGATCAAGCGCGACCTCGGCGTCAAGGACATGAGCAGCGTGCTCCCCGGCCACGGTGGCATGATGGACCGCCTCGACTCCCTCGTCGTGGCGCTGATTCCGGTCTGGGTGCTGTTCGCCCTGCTGCTGTGAAGAGGCTCATCTCGTCCCGGTGAGCCGGGTCGCCGACAGGCGCGGAAGCACCGCCCGATAGCCCTCGGCCGAGACCAGGTTCAGCTCGTCCGGCGTGATCGGGATGAGCCAGAGCCACTGGACGGAGTCCCCGCCGAAGGAGAAGCCCGACAGGTCGGGCAGCCCCGGCAGCCCGGTCAGCATCATGACCCCGCCGTAGGCGGAGCCGAGCGGGAAGGTCTCCGGCCGGTGGTACCACCTGGCGGTGTGGCCGTGGCCCAGCCAGGTGACCGAGTGCCAGGGGTACTGTCCCAGCCACAGGAAGAGCCGGGCCGCGTCACGAGCGTCGCCGGGGGAGGCGACGGCGAGCTCCACCCGGGCGTAGGCGTCGGGCCGGTCGATGTACTGCTCGACGGTGGGCATCCGTTGGCAGCTCATCCCGACGGTGGACAGGATCGTGTACTCCCTGTCCCGCTCCGGCGGTCGCTCGGTGATGCCCACCGTGGGCATCCGCTCGCCCCCGGCGTCCCAGAACCGGCCCGCGGTGCCGACCCTGCGGTCCAGATGGCCCATCACGAACTGCTGGAACGACGCCCAGGCGCCGTCGCCGCCCCGCCACTCCCAGTAGGCGCGGGCCTTGGCGATCCGGGAGGCCAGGCCGTCATGGGCCTCCTCCAGCGACCAGGCGAGCGGGGACTCGCCCAGCGCGTCGCGGCAGTAGCCGGGCATTCCCCGGTGCATGTCCGCCCAGCCGGGAATGACCGCGAGCAGCTCTTCGTTCTCGTACAGGGCGACGCCGTCGCCCTCCTCGAACCACAGCGCCCGCAGCGTGCCCAGGGGGCCTCTGCCTTCAGGGTGCCGGGTGTTCGCCCGGGGAGCGGTCGGCGGGAGTGCGGAGTCCAGGCGGTCCTGGTCGAGCCCCTCGGGAGCGGGGCCGTGATTGGCCAGCCAGACGGCTCCGTGCACCTCCCCCTGCGACCCGCACAGGTAAGCTACCGAGGAAGTCTCGTCGCGTTCGACCACCAGGGTGCGGCTCCGGTAGGGATTGACGTCGGTGAGCACGACCTCGACGCCGTCTCCCCGCTCTCCTGAGGGGCGGTTTGTCGCCATACCTCCGGACTCTAGATTACGGTCGGGCACCGCTTCGAGTATTCGCGTAACCGTCGAGAGAAGGCATTGGACGTGTCGACTGCCAGCCCGTCCGGGACCCCCGTACCCGGCCAGCTCACCTTTGTGGCGCCGCGCCGGGCCAAGCCCGCCCGCCACCTGGCCGACCTGACCATGGCCGAGCGCCGGGCGGCGGTCGCCGAGCTGGGCGAGAAGCCGTTCCGTGCCGACCAGCTCTCCCGGCACTACTTCGAGAAGCTCAACGGCGACCCCGCGCTGATGACGGATCTTCCGGCCGCGGCCAGGGAGAAGTTCGCCGCCGCGTTCTTCCCCAGCCTGCTGACCTCCGTCCGGGAGATGACCACCGACGCCGGCACCACCCGTAAGACACTGTGGCGGCTCTTCGACGGCGCGCTGGTCGAGTCGGTCCTGATGCGCTACAGCGACCGCACGACCATGTGCGTGTCCTCGCAGGCGGGCTGTGGCATGAACTGCCCGTTCTGCGCCACTGGACAGGCGGGCCTGACCCGCAACATGACCACCGCCGAGATCGTCGAGCAGGTCGTCGCCGGAGCGCGGGCGCTGGCCGCCGGTGAGGTTCCCGGCGGTCCCGGGCGGGTCAGCAACGTGGTCTTCATGGGCATGGGCGAGCCGCTGGCCAACTACAAGGCCGTGGTCGGCGCCGTCCGCCGCATGGTCGAGCCCGTGCCCGACGGCCTGGGCATCTCCGCCCGGGGCATCACCGTCTCCACGGTCGGCCTGGTTCCGGCGATCGGCAAGCTCGCCGGGGAGGGGCTGCCGGTGACGCTGGCGCTCTCGCTGCACGCTCCCGACGACGAGCTCCGCGACACCCTGGTGCCGATCAACACCCGGTGGAAGGTCGCCGAGGTCCTCGACGCGGCCTGGGACTACGCGGCCAGGACCAAGCGCCGGGTCTCCATCGAGTACGCGCTGATCAAGGACATCAACGACCAGGAGTGGCGGGCCGACCTGCTCGGCAAGCTGATCAAGAACAAGCTCGTGCACGTCAACCTGATCCCGCTCAACCCGACCCCGGGTTCCAAGTGGACCGCCTCCCGGCCCCAGGACGAGCGGGCCTTCGTCCGGCGCCTGGAGTTCCACGGTGTGCCGGTGACGGTCCGCGACACCCGCGGCCGCGAGATCGACGGCGCCTGCGGCCAGCTCGCCGCCGCCGAGTAACCCCCCTTTTCCTTACGGCTGCGCCCCCGAGGCGCCGACCGCCGCCCGGCGCACTCCCGCCGGGCGGCGCTCCTCTCCCGCCCGCGCTCCCCGCCGCATCGTCGTCCGGCGCGGCTCGTCCGGACGTGGTGACGGCCATGTCGATCCGGTCAGCGCATCGCCGTGCGGCCCGGCCTGATCCGGATGGATCCCCACCCCGCCCGGCATGTCCACGCCCGAGCCGGCCAGCCGTCAGGAGAATAGCGACCACCCTGCTACATAAACAGCGACCGATCTGTCAGCAATCCAGCGACTAATCTGTCAGCAAACCAGCGGCTATCCTGTCAGCAGGCTTTGGCTGTGCCATGCTTATCCGATGGTCAGTGGCTCACAGACTCCTCTTGGCAGGGTTCTTCCACGGCATGCGGAAAGAGCCGTTGAAGAGGCTATGGCCGACACTCGCGTCACCCTCGTCACTGGGGCGCGCCAGTGCGGTAAGAGCACTCTGGTTCGGCTTCTCGCCAAGGGGCGTGCGGGAGAATGGCGCAATCTTGACACCCCTGCCGCTCGCCAGGCCGCGATCACCGACCCCGCCGGTTTCGTCGCGTTCCCCGAGCTGATGGTCATCGACGAGATCCAGCGGGTCCCTGAGTTGTTGCTCGCCATCAAGGAACAGGTGGACGCCGACCCGAGGCCGGGCCGCTATCTGCTGACCGGATCGGCCCGGGTGCTCGGGCTCCGGGCGCTTCCCGACGCGCTGCCCGGCCGGATGGAGACCATCGAGCTGTGGCCTTTCTCGCAAGGCGAGATCGACGGCACGGCCGATGGGTTCGTGGACGCGCTCTTCGCCGAGCGCGATGACCTGCATCACACGTCGGAGACCAGCCGCGCCGAGTACGCGGAGCGGGTTGTCCGAGGTGGATTTCCCGAGGCGGTGTCACGATCCAACGCCCGCAGACGGGAGCGGTTCCTCGACTCGTACGTCGCGGACCTCATCGCGCGAGACGTGAGCCAGTTGGCGGAGATCGAGCGAACAGCGGAGATGCGGGCTCTGATCCGGCTGCTGGCCGCCAGGTCGGGCCAGCTACTGGTCCCCGGTTCCCTGAGCAACGGGATCGGGCTGTCCGCGAGCACGGTCCATCGCTACCTGGGGCTGCTGGAAGAGGTCTTCCTGATCAAGCGGATCCCCGCCTGGTCGCGCAACCTCGGCAGCCGTGCGATCGGGACGCCCAAGATGGCCTTCGTCGACTCGGGGATCGCGGCCAACCTTCTGGGAGCCGACTCACGGAGCCTGGTCCGTCCCGAAGGCGCGTTCGGCCCGCTTCTGGAGGGCTTTGTTCTTATGGAGTTGGCTCGCCAGCTCACCTGGTCCGAAGAGCGCGTGGAGTTGTTCCACTACCGAACCAAGGACAAGATGGAGGTGGACGCCGTCCTGGAGAACAGGCAGGGGCTCGTGGTCGGCATAGAGGTGAAGGCATCCTCTACCGTGCGGCCGGATGACTTCAAGGGATTGCGCCACCTCGCGAACCGGCTTGGTGATGATTTCGCGGTAGGGGTTGTTCTCTATACCGGGACGCAGACGCTTCCGTTCGGTGAGCGGATGCGTGCCATGCCGGTGAGTGCTCTCTGGGAGGTCGGCGCTTCGTGAGCTGGGTCCCTCAGGGATTCAGGCGGCGGAGGCGTGTGTACAGGGTGAGGCCCGCGGCGGTCCAGAAGAGGGTGGCGGCGGAGATGGGCAGCAGAACCTCGTCGAGCAGGCCGTCGTTGGCGGCGCGCATCCAGGGCATGATCGGCACCGAGAGGCGGCCCACCGGAGTCAGGCTGATCAGCAGCAGGGCGAGATAGCCGCCGAACAGGACGAGCATCGAGACCGCGGGGGAGGCCAGGATCGACCGGCTGGTCAGCGCGCCCAGCGCGGTCCCGGCGCTCACGCCGAGCACATGCAGTGCGATGCCGCTTGCCAGGTCGGCGGGTGCGGGCGTGGCGGCGAAGCCGTGGATCAGCGGGAGCCCGATCGCGATCGCCGCCATGCCGAGGTTGACGGTCAGCGCGGCGAGCAGCCCGGCCCCGATCTCACGGCCCGGCCGCCCGGCCGCCGTCATGGAGATCAGCCGCTGGGTCGGGGGCTCGGTGTCGAGCAGTCCCCGGGCGGCCCAGGCGAAGATGAGGATCAGCAGTCCGGCCGAGTCGGCGTACGCGGACAGCTCCTTGCCGGGCGGGGTCAGCGTGGAGTAGAAGATGGCCAGCATCATCAGGAGCCCGATCACCGGCTGGAACAGCCGGTGCGACCGGGCGTAGGCGGAGAGCTTGAAACGCGCGAGATGGATCATGATGACCGCCTGGTGAGATAGCCGTCGGCGCGGAGCTTCTGTTCCACCTCGTCGGCGTCGCCGGCGTCCACGATCACCTCGATGACCGCCTGGCGTGCCGGCGGCTCGGGCAGGTGGGGCGGCAGGTGGTTGGCATCCCGTGGGTGAGCGGCCGGGCGCGCCCCAGGCTCGGGCGTGTGCGGGGTGACCGTGGCGTCCGCGACGAGCCAGTGGACGGCGCCGGGGAAGGTCCGGAGCTGGTTCTGGTGGTCGCTGACCACGACCACGCCGCCGGCCGAGGAGATCTCGTCGATGATCAGGGGGAGTTCGGCGCGGGTCTGCTCGTCCAGTCCGGCGAAGGGTTCGTCCAGGATCAGCAGGTCCGGCGGGGTCAGTAGCGCCTGAATGAGCCCGATCTTCTGCGCGCTGCCCTTGGACAGGTCGCCCAGCGGTTGCTCCAGGAGGTGGGAGGCGTTCAGTCGCCCGGCCAGTTCCACGGCGGAGGCGGGGAAGCCGCCCCGGATCCTGGACATGTGGGCCAGGTAGGCGGCGACGGTGAACGGCTGGTCGGTGGGGAACACGTCGGGGGCGTAGCCCACGGTGCCGGGCCGGTCGGAGACCGAGCCGTGGGAAGGGGGGAGGAATCCCGCGAGCAGTCGCAGTAGCGTCGACTTCCCGGCGCCGTTGTGGCCGGTGACCTCGGTGACGGAACCCGGGTGGAGCGAGAGCTCGACGTCCTTCAGGATCCAGGGGCCTCGGCGGGAGTATCGGAAGGACACCTGGGAGAGCCGCATAACCGGTCACCATACCGGGATCATTCACTTATCGGGGGAATCTCCGGCGTCACGTCGACCGCGCACCGGAACGCTCCGCTCCCGCACGGTTTCGACGCCCGCCACGGCCCTCAACCCCGTTCGCGACACTGTTCCGATTACTCGCTTTTACCCGGTAATTCCCCTCAGAATGGAGGTCATCGGCTGAAAGGCCAATAGGCGAGAGGCGAAAGGATGCGGGGTTGAACCGCTTTCCACGGGTTCTCGGGGTGCGTACGGGATATGACCCCGATCAGGTGGATCTGCTGGTCCGCCGGATCGAGGGCACCCTCGGCAGGGGCGCCCCGGAGGGGGAGCCGATCACCGCGGACGAGATCCGCGAGGCCCGTTTCCGCACGAAGCTCGGCGGCTACCACGAGATCGCCGTCGACTTCGCGCTGGAGGCCTTCATCGTGGCGATCGAGACCCGGCCCGCCGGCGCGGACGGGCGTCCGATCGTTCCCGCGCGCCGGCAGCCCGTGCCCTGGCCGACCGCGCCCCAGGAACAGCAGTGGGCGCAGCGCGCTGAACCGCCGCTCCGGGATCCGGGGGCCGCCGAGCGGGAACCGGCGGCGGTCGTCCGGGATCCGGGAGCGGTCGCGTGGGAACCGGCGGCGGTCGCCCGGCACCCGGGAGCGGTCGCGGGGGAGCCGGTGGCCGGCGGGCTGCCGGAACCGCTCGGCGCCGATGAGATCGAGGAGCACGCAGTCCGGGTCGAGCGGGCCGCCTTCAGACCCGGACGGCTCGGCATGGGCTACAACGAGGACCAGGTCGACACCTTCCTGGACCGGATCGTGGCCACCCTGCGCGGCACCACCGACCAGCCCCTCACCCCCGATGACGTGCGCGAAGCGAGGTTCGCCACGGTGCTGCTGAGGCCGGGCTACGCGGTCGGCCAGGTCGACGAGTTCCTCGCCGACCTGGCGGGCGTCCTTGAGGCCCACCTCGGCCGTTGAGGTGTCAGCGGGTGCCCCAGGAGTAGGTCTGCTTGTGAAGCTTGAGGTAGACGAAGGTCTCGGTGGCGCGGACCGTGGGGATGGCCCGGATCTTGCCGAGGATCTCCAGGAGGTGCTGGTCGCTCTCGCAGACGACCTCGACCATGATGTCGAGCGACCCGGCGGTCAGCACCACGTAGTCGATCTCCTTTATGGCCGACAGCTCGTTGGCCACGACCTCCAGGTCACCCTCGCACTTGATGCCGATCATGGCCTGGCGGGAGAAGCCCAGGGTCAACGGGTCGGTCACCGCGACGATCTGCATGACCCCCGCGTCGATCAGGCGCTGGACCCGCTGGCGTACCGCGGCCTCGGACAACCCCACGGCCTTGCCGATGGCGGCATAGGGCTTGCGCCCGTCCGCCTGTAGCTGTTCGATGATCTGCTTGGAGATCTCATCGAGGACGACGGGGCCTGACCTGGCGTCGTTGTCGCGGCGTACCTTGGGCGGCGTCGTCATCCGCGCTCCCTGGCGTCATATTGCGGGGCTGTTTCCGGCGTGTTGCGGCTCCGATGCGACATGCTGTCAGTTTCGGGCCGTCTGTCAAGCGATTTCGTAGCAATTTGGTATCTTAACAACGAAATCCCTTGTCGTACGGTTCTTGCTCTGTAAGAGTCGCGACAACTCAGCCCCGATCCATAGGAGGCCGACGGTGACCACCCCGGTTGAGACCAGTGAGCTCCCCCGCCTGAGAAACTACGTCAACGGTGAGCTCGTGGAGGCCCGGAGCGGCCGGTTCTCCGACGTCATCGACCCCTGCACCGGAGAGATCTACCTTAGTGCTCCCATCTCCGGACAGGAGGACGTCGACGCCGCCTACGCCGCCGCTGCCGCCGCGTTCGAGTCGTGGAGTCAGGCCACTCCGGGCGAGCGCGCCAACCTGCTCCTGAAGGTGGCCGACGCGATCGAGGCGCGGGCCGAGGAACTGAACGAGGCCGAGTGCCTCAACACCGGCAAGCCGCGCGCCCGGATGGCCGAGGACGAGACCCCGGTCGCCGCCGACCACTTCCGCTTCTTCGCCGGCGCCGCCCGCACGCTGGAGGGGCCGACCTCCGGTGAGTTCCTGGCCGAACACACCTCGGTCATCAGGCACGAGCCGATCGGCGTGGTGGGCCAGGTGACGCCGTGGAACTACCCGATGATGATGGCGGTCTGGAAGATCGCCCCGGCACTCGCCGCGGGTAACACCGTCGTGCTCAAGCCCTCCGACACCACTCCCGTCTCCACGGTCAAGCTGGCCGAGATCCTCGGCGAGGTCCTGCCGAAGGGTGTCTTCAACGTCGTCGTCGGCGACCGGGAGACCGGCGCGCTGGTCGTCGGCCACCCGACCGCGTCGATGGTCGCGATCACCGGTTCCGTCGGCGCCGGCATGGCCGTGGCCAAGAGCGCCGCCGAGGACCTCAAGCGGGTCCACCTGGAGCTGGGCGGCAAGGCGCCCGTCATCGTGTTCGACGACGTCAAGGACCTCAAGGCCGCCGCCGAGTCGATCGCCACCGCGGGCCTGTACAACGCCGGCCAGGACTGCACCGCGGCCTGCCGCGTGCTGGTCCACGAGGACGTCCACGACGAGTTCGTCACCGCGCTCACCGAGGCGGTGGCGAACACCGTGACGGGCGACCTCTCCGACACGGAGGCCCTGTACGGCCCGCTCAACAACGCCGAGCAGCTGGCCCGCGTCACCGGCTTCCTCGACCGGGTCCCCGGCCACGCCAAGGTCCTGACCGGCGGGAACCGGGTCGGCGAGCGGGGCTACTTCTTCGCCCCCACGCTCGTCGACGGCCTGAGGCAGGACGACGAGATGGTGCAGAACGAGGTGTTCGGGCCGGTCATCACGGTCCAGACCTTCTCCGACGAGGCGGACGCGGTGGCCAAGGCCAACGACGTCAGGTACGGCCTGTCGGGCTCGGTGTGGACCTCCGACCACGGCCGGGCGATGCGAGTGTCGAACCGTCTCGACTTTGGGGTCGTCTGGGTCAACACTCACATCCCATTCGTCTCAGAAATGCCACACGGAGGCTTCAAGCACTCCGGTTACGGCAAGGATTTGTCCGTTTTTGGCCTGCACGACTACCTTCGCGTCAAGCACGTCATGCACTACATCGGCGAATAGCCGCGAACAGAGGGATAAGCCTGGCATGACCGAAATCCAGGTGGGTGCGGAGGCGGCCGACGCCGCCTCCCACTCGCCCCAAATGCCCGCGATCGAACTCGATGGGGTCGTCAAGGAGTATGTCTCCCACGGCGAGGTCGTCCAGGCGGTCAAGGGTGTCACCCTGACCATCGCCGAGGGGGAGTTCTTCTCCCTCCTCGGCCCCTCGGGCTGCGGCAAGACCACCACCATGCGCATGATCGCCGGGTTTGAGGATCCGTCGCGGGGCAACGTGCGGCTGCACGGCCAGGATGTCACCAACGTCCCCCCCAACAAGCGCGACGTCAACATGGTCTTCCAGTCGTACGCCCTCTTCCCGCACATGAACGTCTGGGAGAACGTCGCCTTCGGCCTGCGGCGCAAGAAGGTGGCCGAGGCCGAGATCAAGCGCCGTGTCGGCGAGATCCTGGAGATCGTCGATCTCACCGGGCGCGAGAAGCGCCGCCCCCGTGAGATGTCCGGGGGCCAGCAGCAGCGGGTCGCCCTGGCGCGGGCCCTGGTCAACAACCCCCGCGCGCTCCTGCTGGACGAGCCGCTCGGCGCCCTCGACCTCAAGCTCCGCCAGGCCATGCAGATCGAGCTCAAGCGCATCCAGCGTGAGGTCGGCATCACCTTCGTGTACGTCACCCACGACCAGAGCGAGGCGCTCACCATGAGTGACCGCATCGCGGTCATGAACGACGGCATGGTCGAGCAGCTGGGCACTCCGAGAGAGATCTACGAGCGGCCGGCAACCGCCTTCGTGGCCGGATTCATCGGCACGTCCAACCTGCTCAGCGGCACCGTCGACCGTCTCCAGTCCGGTTTCGCGGTGCTTAAGCTGGGCGATGAGGATCAGGTGCTCGCCGAAGGCGGATCGTTCACCGCCGGGGAACCGATCGCGATCACGGTGCGCCCGGAGAAGATCGGTATTTCCACCGAGGAGCCCACCGGAGACCTCAGCGTCGTACGAGGCGTCGTCTCCGAGGTGGTCTACCTGGGGCTCTACAACTCCTACACGGTCAGCCTGGCCCAGGGGGCAGAGGTGACCGTCTTCCAGCAGAACGCACTCGACAGCACGAGTACGGCGGAGCGTGGCGACGCCGTTTGGCTGTCGTGGCAGCCGCACCACTCGTACGCGATCGGAAGTTGAGTCCGCTATGTACTCCCGCATGAACCCCGCCTTCCTGCGTGGCATGACGCAGAGCCGCTCC
The DNA here is from genome assembly GCF_040614275.1 of Streptosporangium sp. NPDC006013. Taxonomy (NCBI): domain Bacteria; kingdom Bacillati; phylum Actinomycetota; class Actinomycetes; order Streptosporangiales; family Streptosporangiaceae; genus Streptosporangium; species Streptosporangium sp. NPDC006013. Next base: position 18,820 of record NZ_JBEXUE010000010.1, on the reverse strand, counting down.
GTCACCCGCCGTGACGCCCTCCGCCTGGGGGGAATGTCGGCCGCCGGTCTGGCCCTCGCCGCCTGCGGCGTGCAGGGCAAGAAGGTGGAGGCGCCCCAGAAGGACGCCGTCGCCGAGTACTGGGGCTCCAAGAAGAAGAACGGCACGCTGCGCTTCGCCAACTGGCCGCTCTACATCGACAAGGACGGCAAGCGGTACCCGTCCCTGGAGATGTTCGAGGCCGACACCGGCATCAAGGTGACCTACACGGAGGCCATCCAGGACATCCCCACGTTCTTCGGCAAGATCCAGCCGCTGCTCGCCGCCAACAACGACATCGGCTACGACCTGATGGTCCTGACCAACGGCCTGCAGCTGTCCAAGGCCATCGCGCTGGGCTACCTCGTCCCGCTCGACCACTCCAAGCTGCCGAACTTCGCCGCCAACGCCAGCTCCGTGGTCAAGAACCCCACCTGGGACCCGAACAACGCCCACACGGTCCCGTGGGCGGGAGGCCTGACCGGCATCGCCTACAACCCCAAGTACGTGGACGAGGTCAAGAGCATCGCCGACCTCTGGAACCCCAAGTACAAGGGCAAGGTCGGCATGATGCTCGACACCCAGGAGGTCGCCAACTTCGGCATGTTCGCCCTGGGCATCGACCCTGACAAGTCGACCGAGGCCGACTGGAAGAAGGCGGGGGAGAAGCTCAAGCAGCAGCGCGACGCGGGTCTGGTGCGCAAGTACTACGAGAACGACTACGTCGACGCCCTCGCCAGGGGAGACATCTGGATCACCATGGCCTGGTCGGGTGACATCTTCCAGCAGGTCGCCGAGGGCAAGGATCTGCGGTTCGTGGTGCCCGAGGAGGGCGGCACGATCTGGACGGACAACCTGTGCATCCCGAAGACCTCGCAGAACCCGGTCGACGCGCTGACCTTCATGGACTACGTCTACCAGCCGAAGATCGCCACGATGCTGGTCGAGTCCATCAACTACATCACGCCGGTCTCCTCCGCCAAGGACCTGGTCCTCGCCGACGCCGCCAAGGCCACGGGCAAGGAGAAGGCCGCGCTGGAGCAGATCGCCGAGAGCCCGATGATCTTCCCCTCGGAGACGGACATGGCCAAGCTGCGGTCGTACAAGAAGCTGGAACCGGCGGAGGAGAAGATCTTCCAGGACATCTTCCAGCCGATCACGCAGGGCTAGGCCGATGAGAGAGCGAACCAGACGGGAAGGGGCAAGCGGCCGGTGAAGCGCCTCGCCCCCTACCTGCTCATCCTGCCCGGCGGACTCTGGCTGGCGATCTTCCTGGTGGTGCCGATGGTCTTCATGGCCTCGGTCTCCACCCAGGAGGGCGACGTGGTCAACGGGTTCGCCCAGACGTTCAACTTCTCGGTGTACGGCGACGCCCTGGCGCAGTACCAGACCCAGTTCCTGCGCTCGGCCGGGTACGGTCTGGTCGCGACCGTCGTCTCCATCGCGCTGGCCTACCCGATGGCCTACTGGATCGCGTTCAAGGGCGGCAACCGCAAGTCCACTTACCTGCTGCTGGTGCTGCTGCCGTTCTTCGTCTCGTTCGTGCTGCGCACGGTGTCCTGGCGGTTCCTGCTCGCCGACGACGGCATGCTGCTCTCGCCGCTCAAGTCGGCAGGGCTGCTGCCCGAGGACTTCCACGTGCTGCAGACGACGTTCGCGGTGATCGGCGGCCTGGTCTACAACTACCTGCCGTTCATGATCCTGCCGATCTACGTCGCGCTGGAGCGGGTGGACCCCAAGGTGGTCGAGGCCGCCCAGGACCTGTACGCGGCCAAGCGCGAGGCGTTCACCAAGATCGTGCTGCCGCTCTCGCTGCCCGGCGTGTTCGCCGGGGTGCTGATGACGTTCGTCCCGATGACCGCGGACTACGTCAACGCGGGCATCCTCGGCGGCCCGGAGAACACGATGATCGGCAACATCATCCAGACCGAGTATCTGGTCAACAACGACTACCCGACCGCCGCCGCGCTGTCGTTCACGCTGATGGCGGCGATGCTGATCGGTATCTTCGCCTACGCCAAGGCGCTCGGCACCGAGAACGTCCTGGAGGCGGCGGCCCGATGAGCCCTGACACCCTCCGCAGGACCAGGAACGGTGAGCGACCGTGAGCATCAGCGAAACCGATGTCGTGAACGGGGTGGACGCCCGCCCGCCCGCCGGGCGGAGGTCCCCGCTGAACACGAGGCGGCTGGGTGACCGGCTGCTCCGGGTCTACGTCTGGCTGATCATCGCCTGGCTGTTCCTGCCGATCGCCGTCATGATCGTGTTCGGCTTCAACGACACCCAGAGCAAGTCGAACGTGACCTGGCAGGGCTTCACCCTCAGGTGGTGGGGCCGCCTGGACGAGTATCCGGAGCTGGTCACAGCGGTGACCAACTCGCTCAAGATCGCCGTGCTGGCCACGGTGATCACGACGCTGATCGGCACGCTCATGGGCCTGGCCCTGGGCCGCTACCGCTTCCGCGGGCAGGGCGCGACCAACCTGGTGATGTTCGCCGCGATCGCCTCGCCCGAACTCGTCATGGGCGCCTCGCTGCTCTCGCTGTTCATCAGCGTCGGCGTGCAGACCGGCTTCGCGACGGTGGTCATCGCACACGTGCTCTTCTCGCTCTCCTTCGTGGCGATCACCGTGCGCGCCCGGGTGATCGGGCTCGACCGGTCGATCGAGGAGGCGGCGCGCGACCTGGGCGCGTCCACCTGGACGACGTTCTGGCGGGTCACCTTCCCGATGATCCTGCCCGGTGTCGTCTCCGGCGCGCTGCTGGCCTTCGCGCTCTCCATCGACGACTTCGTGATCACCCAGTTCACCAGCGGTGCCACCCAGACGTTCCCGCTGTGGATCTGGGGTGCCACCCGTATCGGGGTGCCGCCTCAGGTCAACATCCTCGGGACGCTTATATTCGCGGTAGGCGTCGCCATCGCCGTGGTCAACACGGTCAACGCGCGCCGCCGCACCTAGCCGCCGTCAAGCCCCGTGCCCTCACCGGGTGGCGCGGGGCTTCGGTGTATCCGGATGCCCGCAAGGACATCCATGACAGAACATCCACGGCACAGAACAGGGAGGCGAGATCGGATTCAGGCGGGGGGAACCCGCGCGTGATCTTCACGACCACGCGATACACACAGAGAAAACCTGACTCACGTAGGGAAGTGAGATTTGTGGATCCGCTGAAGGCTCTTGCTGATGCGGAGCGCAAGCCGTACTGGCTCGACAGTCCGGCGAAACCCGAGCCGCTGGCGCGGCTCTTCGGTGAGACGAGCGCCGACCTGGCAGTGGTCGGCGGAGGATTCTCAGGGCTCTGGACCGCCCTGATGGCAAAAGAACGCGACCCGTCACTTGACGTCGTCCTGCTTGAGGGACGGAGGGTCGGCTGGGCGGCCTCCGGTCGCAACGGTGGCTTCGCACTGGCCACGCTCACCCACGGTCTCCCCAACGGGCTGGAGCGCTGGCCCGAGGAGATCTCCACGCTCGAACGCCTCGGTGTCGACAACCTCGACGAGATCGGCGAGGCCATAGCCAGGTACGGCATCGACTGCGGCTACGAGCGCACCGGCGAGCTGCACGTGGCCACCGAGCCGTGGCAGCTGGAGGAGATGAACCGGAGTGTCGACATCGCCCGTGAACTGGGCGCCCGCTTCGACGTCCTCGACGCGGAAGAGATCCGGGCGGAGGTGAACTCGCCCACCTACATCGGCGGCCACTGGGATCGCGACGGCTGCGCCATGCTCGACCCCGCCCGGCTGGCCTGGGGGCTTCGGGAGGCCTGCCTCTCGGTGGGCGTGCGCATCTATGAGCGCACGCCGGTACGCACCATGAAGGACACCCCGACGAGCCTGGACCTGCTCACCCCGCACGGCCTGGTCAGGGCGCGCAACGTCGCGCTCGGCACCGGGGTGTTCCAGCCGCTGCTGCGGCGGCTGAGGCACCTCCTCGTGCCGGTCTACGACTACGCGCTGATGACCGAGCCGCTCTCCGCCGACCAGCTGGCCTCGGTGGGCTGGCAGAACCGGCAGGGGATCGGGGACGCGGCCAACCAGTTCCACTACTACCGGCTGACCGAGGACAACCGGATCCTCTGGGGCGGCTACGACGCGGTCTACTACAACGGCGGCATGATCAAGCCCGAGTACGAGCAGCGTGACGAGACCTTCGTCAAGCTGGCCGAACACTTCTCCACCACCTTCCCCCAGCTGTCCGGGCTGCGCTTCACCCACAGGTGGGGCGGGGTCATCGACACCTGCAGCCGGTTCAGCGCCTTCTACGGCCGGTCGCACGGCGGGCGCCTGGCCTACGCCGCCGGATACACCGGTATGGGCGTCGGCGCGACCCGGTTCGGGGCGAACGTCATGCTCGACCTGCTCGCCGGGACGCGGACCGAGCGGACCGAGCTGCGGATGGTCAAGGAGAAGCCCGTCCCGTTCCCGCCCGAGCCGGTCCGCTCGGTCGGGATCCAGATGACCCGCTGGTCGATCGCCCAGGCAGACCTGCACCAGGGCCGCCGCAACCTCTGGTTGCGCACCCTGGACCGGATGGGCCTCGGGTTCGACTCCTAGGGACTGTCCCCGGCCCCGGCCGGGGACGGTCGTTGGCTTCCGGCACGCGGGCCGTACAGACTTGCACCATGTCGGAAAAGGTGAAGTTCACCGCCGGCGGGGTCACCCTCGCCGGCGACCTGCGGGTCCCGGTGGCACCGGGCCCGCACCCCGCCCTGGTCCTCACCGGCCCGTTCACCGGAACCCGGGACCAGGTCACCGGCCTGTACGCGTCCCGGCTGGCCGGAGCGGGATATGTGACGCTGGCGTTCGACCACCGCAACTGGGGCGAGTCGGGTGGCGAGCCGCGCAACCACGAGGACGCGCAGGGCAAGCTGGAGGACCTGCGGGCCGCGGTCTCGCTGCTGCGCTCGCGGCCCGAGGTGGACGTCGGCAGGATCGGCGCGGTCGGGATCTGCCTCGGCGCGGGCTACGCGCTCAGGTTCACCGCGTTCGACCCCCGGGTGAAGGCGTTCGCGGGCGTCGCGGGGGCGTACAACAACCCCTACGGTATGCGCGCGGGGATGTCGCCCGACGGATACCAGCGGGCGCTGGCCTCCTTCACGGAGGTGCTGGAACGGCAGGACAGGAGCGGTGAGGTGGAGTACCTGCCCGCGGTGGCCGAGGAGGGCGAGGCGGCCATGCCGGGCGACGAGCCGTTCGCCTACTACGGCACCTCCCGAGGCGCCTCGGCGCACTGGAGCAACACGGTGACCCGGGCCTCGGTCCGAGAGCTGATCACCCTGGACAACATGATGGGCGCCGACTTCCTGTCGCCCAAGCCGGGCCTTGTCGTGCACGGTGTGGTCGACCGCTTCTGTTCGCCCGAGGGCGCCGAGGAGGCCTACCGGCGGATGGACGACCCCAAGAGGCTGGTCTGGCTGGACACCCGGCTCCATATCGACCTCTACGACACCGAGCCACACGTCACCCGGGCGGTCGAGGCGGTCGCCGCGTTCTTCGGAGAGCACCTCTGAACGCGATGTGCGTCCTCGGGCTGGACGTCGGCGGTACGTCCTCACGGGCGCTCCTGATCGACGCCGACGGCCGGCGGGCCGGATACGGCGTGGCCGGGGGCGGCAACCCGGCGGCCCACGGCAACGCCGTCGCCGTCGCCAACATCGGCCTGGCCCTGCGGCAGGCCCTGCACGGGATCGACCCGGGCCTGGTGGCGGGGGCGGTCATCGGGATGGCGGGCGCCGGGGCGCTGGACCGCCTGGTGTTCGACCCCATGTGGGCCTCGGCCGGCCTGCGCGTCCGGCCCCGGCTCACCGGCGACCTGGGCATCGCCTTCGCCGCCGGTACGGCGGAGCCGCGCGGCACCGTGCTCATCGCCGGGACCGGGGCGATCGCCGCCAGGATCGAGGACGGCGAGCCCGTGATGATCGCCGACGGGCTCGGCTGGCTCCTGGGCGACCAGGGCTCCGGCTTCTGGCTGGGCAGGCAGGCGGCCCGCGCCGCCGCCCACGCCCTCAGCCGGGGGGAGGCGGGCGGGATGTTGACCCGCCTCGTCGTCGACGCCCTGCTGGAGGGCGAGCCGCTCCCGCGGGGGAGGAGAACGGCTGGGCAGGACGGGCCTGCCGAGCAGGGCGGCGGGGCCGGGGGGACAGCGGCGGAGGCGGCGGAGGAGCTGCGCGAGCTGGCGATCAAGCTGGTGGTCCGCGCCCAGTCGCGGCCCACGCTGGAGCTGGCCAGGCTCGCCCCGCTCGTCAGCCGGGCGGCGGCCGAGGGCGACCCGGTCGCCCTGGAGATCGCCTCCACCGCCGCCCGGCTGCTCTGCGAGACGGTGGCCGAGGTCCGCCCGGCGGGCGAGACGAGCCCGATCGTGCTGGCCGGGAGCGTGCTGACCGGCGAGGGACCTGTCGGCCCCGCGGTACGGGAGAAGCTGGGGGCCGCGACGGTCCTGGCGGGTGACGGCGCGGGCGCGGCGGCGTGGCTGGCCGGGCGGGAGGCGTTCGGCTGGGACCCGGCGACCGCCGCGCGGCTGCACGCCCGCATCGTCTCCGGCGGCTGATCCCGGTGGCTGGCCGGGAGCGGACGCGCTCTCGGCCGGGTCGCCCCTCGCCACTGGAGAGGAGACCGGCTCGTTTCCGGAACGGACCGTACCGGACTGAGAACCGGGGCAGGCCTGTCAGCCGTCGCCGGAACCCGAGCGGAGCGGATCGGGGTCCCGGTCGTCCGGGGCGGTGGCGCCGCGCCCGACGATGGGTCGCAGCACGTCCAGCACCGTCGGGTCCTCGATGGTCGAGGGGACGGGTTCGTCGAAGCCCTCGGCGATGCCGCGCATGGTCTTGCGCAGGATCTTCCCCGACCTGGTCTTCGGCAGCGCCGGGACCACGTCCACCTGTTTCAGCGCCGCCACCGCGCCCACCTGCTCGCGGACGGCCAGGATCAGCTCGGCCCGCAGGGTCTCGACCTCGACCGTCGCCCCGCTCTTCAGCACCACGAAGCCACGCGGGACCTGCCCCTTCAGCTCGTCGGCGACCCCGATCACCGCGCACTCGGCCACCGCCGGGTGCGCGGCCAGCACCGCCTCCATGGACCCCGTCGACAGCCGGTGCCCGGCCACGTTGATCACGTCGTCGGTGCGGCCCATCACGAAGAGGTAGCCGTCCTCGTCGAGGTAGCCGCCGTCGCCGGTCAGGTAGTAGCCGGGAAAGGCCGACAGGTAGGACTTCACATAGCGCTCGTCGTCCTGCCAGAGCGTGGGGAGGGTGCCGGGCGGGAGCGGGAGCCGGATGCAGATCGCCCCCTCCTCGCCGACGGCGCACTCGGCGCCCGAGGACCGCAGCACGCGCACGTCGTAGCCGGGGACGGGCACGGTGGGGGAGCCCGGCTTGATCGGCATGGGTTCCAGGCCGCGCAGGTTGGCCGCGACGGGCCAGCCGGTCTCGGTCTGCCACCAGTTGTCGACGACCGGGACGCCGAGCTTCTCCGCCGCCCAGTGGTAGGTGTCGGGGTCCAGGCGCTCCCCGGCGAGGAAGAGCGTCCGCAGCGACGAGATGTCACGGCCGCGCAGCAGGGCCGCCTCCGGGTCGGTCTTCCTGATCGCGCGGAACGCGGTCGGCGCGGTGAACAGCGCGTTCACCCGGTGCTCGGCGATCACCCGCCAGAACGCGCCCGCGTCGGGGGTGCCGACCGGCTTGCCCTCGTACAGCACCGTCGTGGCGCCCCGCAGCAGCGGCCCGTACACGATGTAGGAGTGCCCGACCACCCAGCCGATGTCGGATGCCGCCCAGAACACATCGCCGGGCGCGATGTCGTAGACGTTGGCCATGCTCCACAGCAGCGCCGCCGCGTGCCCGCCGTTGTCGCGTACGACGCCCTTCGGCAGCCCGGTGGTGCCGCTGGTGTAGAGGATGTAGAGCGGGTCGGTCGCCTTCACCGGCACGCACCCGGCGGGTTCGGCCGCAGTGTCGGCCCAGTCGACGTCCCGCCCGGGCACCAGCTCCGCCGGTGCCTGCTCGCGCTGGAGGATCACGCAGTGCGCGGGCCGGTGCCCGGCCAGGTCGAGCGCGGCGTCGAGCATCGGCTTGTACGGCACCACGCGGGTGGGCTCGATCCCGCAGGAGGCCGAGACGACCACCTTGGGGCGCGCGTCGTCGATCCTGGCCGCCAGCTCTTTGGGCGCGAACCCGCCGAACACCACCGAGTGCACGGCGCCCAGCCGCGCGCACGCCAGCATGGCGATCACCGCCTCGGGCACCATCGGCATGTAGATCACCACCCGGTCGCCCTGCTCCACCCCGAGGTGGCGCAGCACCCCGGCGAACCTGGCGACCTCGTCGCGCAGCCCGGCGTAGGTGTAGCGCCTGCCGGTGCCGGTCACCGGGCTGTCGTAGATCAGCGCGACCCGGTCGCCGTGGCCCGCCTCGACGTGCCGGTCCAGCGCGTTGTGGCAGGTGTTCAGCTCCCCGTCGGGGAACCACCGGTAGAAGGGCGGCGCCCCGGAGTCCAGCACCTCGCGCGGGGGCCTGCTCCAGGTGACCGCCTCGGCGGCCTCGGCCCAGAAGTCCTCCGGGTCGGTGATGCTGCGGGCAAACGCGTCAGCGTACGACATCAGGCCATCATGCTCTCCTGGGGGGTGCCCGGTCGAGGCCCCTCTCCGACCCTCTGTCGTCGGACGCGGACACCGGGTGAGCCCCCGCTCCATACTGCCGAGGTCAGCGGGGTGTCATCCGGAGCGCGCCGTCCATCCGGATGACCTCGCCGTTGAGGTAGTCGTGGTGGATGATCGTCAGCGCCAGGTGGGCGTACTCGTTCGGGCGGGCCAGCCTCCGCGGGAACGGAACGTCGGCCGCCAGCCCCTCCCGGAACTCCGCGGAGACCGTGGCCAGCATCGGCGTCTCCACTATGCCCGGGGCGATGGTGTTGACCCGGATGCCGTACTGGGCGAGGTCGCGCGCCGCGGGCAGGGTCAGCCCGACGATGCCGCCCTTGGACGAGGAGTACGCGGCCTGCCCGATCTGCCCCTCGTAGGCGGCGACCGAGGCGGTGTTGACGATCACGCCGCGCTGGCCGTGCTCGTCCGGCTCGGTGCGGGCGATCGCCTCGGCGGCCAGGGCGAGCACGTTGAAGGTCCCGACGAGGTTGACCTGCACGACGCGCGCGTACAGGTCGAGGTCGTGCACGCCGTTCCTGCCCAGGATCCGCGCCGACGGGCCGATGCCTGCGCAGTTGACGACCGCGCGCAGCGGCCGGCCGGCGGCGGCCGTCGCGACGGAGGCCCGCACCTCCTCGGGGCTGGTGACGTCGGTGGGGACGTACTCCACCCCCGGTACCGGGTCTACGGCGTCGATGCTCTGCTTGAGGTCGAACACGAAGACCTGCGCGTCCTCCTTGGCCAGCAGTTCGGCGGTCGCGGCGCCGAGGCCGGAGGCCCCGCCGGTGACGATCACTGCGGTGTCGGCGACCTGCATCAGTGCTTCTCCCTGTTGACTGCGGTGATCACGGGTGGGGTGTTCCCGGCGAGCGAGCGGCCGATGACCATGCGCTGGATCTGGTTGGTGCCCTCGAAGATCTGCATGACCTTCGCCTCGCGCATGTAACGCTCCACCGGGAAGTCACGGGTGTAGCCGTAGCCGCCCAGCACCTGGACGGCGTCGGTGGTGACCTTCATGGCGTTGTCGGTGGCGACCATCTTGGCGATGGACGCCTCCCGGCCGAACGGCAGGCCGAGGTCCTTCAGCCGGGCGGCGTGCAGCGTCATCGCGCGGGCGGTCTGCACGGCCGCCTCCATGTCGGCCAGCAGGAACGCCAGGCCCTGGTGCTCGATGATCGGCCTGCCGAACGTCGAGCGCTCCTTCGCGTACGCCACGGCGTGGTCCAGGGCGCCCTGGGCCAGGCCGGTGGCGACGGCGGCGATGCCCATCCGGCCGGAGTCGAGGGCGGCCAGCGCGATGCCGAGGCCGTCGCCCTCCGCGCCGATCCTGCGCTCGGCCGGCACCCGCACGCCGTCCAGCCGCATCGTCGCGGTCGGAGAGGCGGTCAGGCCCATCTTGTGCTCGGGCGGGTCGGCGCTCAGGCCCTCGGCGCCGGCCGGGACGAGGAAGCAGGAGATGCCCCTGGGGTCGTCCGAGGTCCGCGCCATCACCGTGTAGAAGTCGGCGCGCCCGCCATGCGTGGTCCACGCCTTCGCGCCGGTGAGCACGTAGTCGTCACCGTCGCGGACGGCGCGGGTGGTCATGGCGGCGGGGTCGGAGCCGGCGTGCGGCTCGCTCAGGCAGTACGCGCCGAGCAGTTCGCCGCCGAGCATGTCGGGCAGCCAGGCCCGCCGCTGCTCGTCGGTGCCGAAGTTGAACAGCCCGAAGCACGACAACACGTGCACGCTGGTGCCGACGGCGACGCTGGACCAGACCCGGGCGACCTCCTCCAGCACCTGCAGGTACACCTCGTAGGGCTGACCGCCGCCGCCGTACTCCTCGAGGTACGGCAGGCCGAGGACGCCCATCGCGCCGAGCGTACGGAACACGTCGCGCGGGAAGTCCTCGTCCGCCTCGGCCTTCGCGACCCGGGGGGCCAGCTTCCCGTCGGCGAGGTCCCGGACGATCTCGATCAGGTCGGCACTCTCTTCGCTTGGCATGACACGCGATGCGGGCATCGAAGCTTCCTTTGGAGTACGGAATTGAGTACTAAAGTATCAGAAACTGTACTGTTTGCTAGGGGCTGCCGTAGAGTCGGTGTCATGCCGTCGCCCGACAGGACTCGCACCCGGCGCGAGGAGACACTGGCGCAGCTCCGCGAGCTGTTCCTGGCCGAGGGATTCGCGTCGTTCAACATCGGCGACCTCGCCGAGCGGCTGCGCTGCTCCCGGACCACCCTGTACGCGGTGGCGCCCAGTAAGGAGCAGATCGTGGTGGCCGCCGTCCGCTCGTTCTTCAAGGCGGCGGCCGAGCGCATCGAGGTCCGGGTCGCCGCCTCCGGCGACCCGGACCGGCAGCTCGCCGTCTACCTGGAGGCCGTCGCCGCGGAGCTGCAGCCCGCCTCGGCCGCGTTCCTCGCGGACGTGGCCGCCTTCGGCCCGGCCAACGAGGTCTACCAGGAGAACACCCGGTACGCCGCGGAGCGGGTGCAGAGCCTGGTGACGGAGGGGGTCAGGGCCGGGGTGCTGCGTCCGATCCACGCGTCGTTCGTGGGGGCCGCGGTGGCCGAGGTCATGAACTCCATCCAGCGCGGCGCCATCCAGTCGGCCACCGGGTTCGACGCCGCGCAGGCCTACCGGCACCTCGCCGACCTGGTCCTCGCCGGCCTGACCACCGCACCGGTGAACGAGCAGGCGGTCACCGGGACCTGGGTGCGATACGAGGTCGCCGACGGGGTGGCGACCATAGAGCTCGACCGGCCGGAGTCCTCGAACGCGCTGGACCTGCCCATGGCGCGGGCGCTCGGCGACGCAGCCGAGGCCGCGGCGGCCGACCCGGGGGTGCGCTGCGTGCTGCTGCTCGGCCGCGGCCGCGACTTCTGCGCCGGCGGGGACGTCACCGCGATGCACGGCGCCGCGGACCGCGCCGGCTACATGCTGGAGCTGGCCCGGACGGCGCACCGCGCGGTGCTGGCCCTCGCCGGGCTGGAGGTCCCCGTCGTGGCCGCCGTCCAGGGCGTGGCGGCGGGCGCAGGACTGGCCCTCACCCTGGTGGCCGACGTGGTGCTCGCCGGCGAGTCGGCGACGTTCCTGACCGCGTACGCCCAGGCGGGGTTGACCCCGGACTGCGGCACGTCCTGGCTGCTGCCGCAGGTGGTGGGGTTGCGCCGGGCGCTCGCGCTGACGTTGACCGATCGCCGGCTGACGGCAGGGGAGGCCGCCGACTGGGGGCTGGTCACCGACATCCACCCCGACGAGGAACTCGCCGAGTCGGCCCGGCAGGCCGCGGCGCGGATCGCGGCCGGGCCGTTCCCGGCGCTCGGCCGGACCCGCCGCCTGCTCCGGGACGCCCCGGCGCGGTCGCTGGCCGACCAGCTTGGCATCGAGGCCGCGACGATCGCCGAGGCCGCCGCGTCCGCCGCGGCCGGGCCCGGCTCGACGCGTTCGTGAACGGCAAGCGCGAGTAGAGAGGCGGGAACCCGATGAAGGGCGGCCCCCTGGCGGGACTGAGAGTGGTGGAACTGGCCGGGCTCGGCCCGGCCCCGCACGCGGCCATGGTGCTCGCCGACCTTGGCGCCGACGTGGTCCGGATCGAACGGCCGGCGGGCCGCGGGCTCCGGCTCGGCGCCCCGGACGCGACCGACGCCGTGCTGCGCGGCCGGCGCCCGGTCCACGCCGACCTGAAGTCCGCCGACGGGCGGGCCGTCGTCCTCGGCCTCGCCGAACGCGCGGACGTGCTGATCGAGGGCCTGCGCCCCGGCGTGGTGGAACGGCTCGGCGTGGGCCCGGACGCCTGCTTGGCCCGCAACCCCGGCCTGGTCTACGCCCGGATGACCGGGTGGGGCCAGGACGGGCCGTGGGCCGGCCAGGTCGGCCACGACATCAACTACATCGGCCTGACCGGCGCGCTGCACGCCATGGGCCGCGCCGACCGGGCCCCGGCGCCGCCGCTCAACCTGGTCGGTGACTTCGGCGGCGGGTCCATGCTGCTGCTCGTCGGCGTGCTGGCCGCGCTGTTCGAACGGTACCGGTCCGGCCGCGGCCAGGTGGTCGACGCCGCCATGGTCGACGGGACCGCGCTGCTCAGCCAGATGACCCTCGCCCTGCGCGGTATGGGGGCCTGGCGCGACGAACGGGAGGGCAACCTGCTCGACGGCGCCGCGCCCTTCTACGACACCTACACCTGCGCCGACGGCGGGTTCGTCGCGGTGGGTGCGCTGGAGCCACACTTCTACGCGGCGCTGCTGGCCGGGCTGGACATCGACCCGGCCGAACTGGGCGAGCAGAACGACCCGGCCAACTGGCCGGCGATGCGCAGGCGGTTCACCGCCGCGTTCGCCTCCCGCACCCGCGACGAGTGGGCCGCGCACTTCGCCGGCACCGACGCGTGCGTCACCCCGGTGCTCAGCTTCGCCGAGGCCCCCGGCCACCCGCACCTGGCGGCCCGCGGCACGTACGCCGAGGCGGACGGCGTGGTCCAGGCGGCCCCGGCGCCCAGGTTCTCCCGCACCCCGGCCGCCCCGGTGGCCCCGGTGCCGCGGACGGCGGCTGACGCGGCGGACGTGCTGCGCGAGTGGGGGAAGTCGGGCAACTGACCGCCCGGTGGCACCGGAACCGGCCGCCGAGCCGCTGGGGACCCCCTGCCGGCCAGCGCTGGGGGGTGGGTAGGCGGGGCGGGCCAGTGGCAGGGATGGGCCATATGGGCGGGGCCACCTCCGATGCCGGGAGCGGCCACACCTCAGTGCCGACCCGGGTCAGGCCGCCGGCAGGAACCCCGGCAGCCGGTGGCGGATGATCTCCTCGGCGTCCGCGACGATCCGGTCCACCACGTTCCGGCAGCTGTCCACCTCGGTGATGAGCCCCTGGGCCTGGCCGGCCCACCACAGCCCGTCCTCCATGTCGCCCGCCCCGAGGACGCGTTCCCGTCCCCGTACCCCCGAGGCGAGGTGGGCGATGTCCTCGAAGGACGAGCCCGGCCGGCGTGAGATCTCGGCGATCTCCTCCGACACCGAGTTGCGCGCCACCCGCGCCGAGTTGTGGAACTCGCGGAAGACGATGATCGACTCCCGTTCGGAGTTCGCCACGATCTGCCGCTTGACGTTGTCGTGGACGGGCGCCTCGGTCGTCGCCATGAACCGGGTGCCCATGTTCGCCGCGCACGCCCCGAGGGCCAGCGCCGCCACCAGGCCGGCGCCGGTGGCGATGCCGCCGCTGGCGATGACCGGGACGTCCAGCGCCCGGGTGGCCGCGGCGATGAGCACGAGGCCGCCGATGTCGTCCTCGCCCGGGTGGCCGGCGCACTCGAAGCCGTCGATGCTGATCGCGTCCACGCCGAGCGCCTGCGCCTTGACGGCGTGCCGTACCGCGACCGCCTTGTGGATGACCTTGATCCCGGCGGCCTTGAAGTCGGGCAGGTGCGCGTCCGGGTTGCCGCCGGCCGTCTCGACGACCGTGATCCCCGACTCGATGATCGCCGCCCGGTACTCGTCGTAGGGGACCGGGCGGATGGTGGGCAGGATGGTGAGGTTCACCCCGAACGGCTGGTCGGTCAGTTCGCGGGTGCGCTTGATCTCCAGGGTGAGCGCCTCGGGCGTCGGCTGGGTCAGCGCCGTCAGGAACCCGAGGGCGCCGGCCTCGGCGACGGCCGCGATCAGTTCGGCCCGGCCAAGGCCGGTCATCCCGCCGCACAGCAGCGGGTGCCGTACGCCGAAGGTCTCGGTGAAGGCGGTAGCGATCATTTCAGCGGTGGCTTTCGTCTCGAACGGTGGTCCGGCCGCGGACCCGGGCCGGGGTGGACAGGGGCGTTCAGGCCGCGGCGGGGCCGCCGAGCCGGGTCAGGACCTCCGCGATCGACTCGGCGGGATCCCCGGCCGTCCAGCCGGTGACCGGGGTGAGGGCTTCCGGCGTGTACACGCCGAGATCGGTGCCGTCGAAGCGGACGATCCGGCCGGTCACGCCGCGGGTGGCGTCGCTGAGCAGCGCGACCACCACCGGCGCCACGTCCCCGGGCGCGCCCAGCGCGGGCCGGTCGGGCCGGGTGTCCAGCGCCGCCATGCCGGTCTCGGCCAGCGGCGACACGGCGTTGACCCGGATGCCGGCGGACGCGCAGTCCCGCGCCCAGCCGGCGGTCATCGCGGCCACCGCCCCCTTCGTGGCGCCGTAGGCGCTCATGCCGGGGATGCCGAACCGGGCGCCGGACACGATCGTGACGATCGACCCGCCGGCGCCCCGCCGGACCATCGCCCGCATGGCGTGCACCGCGGCGAACTGCACGCCGAGCACGTTGACCTCGGTGATCCGCCGCAGCCGTGCCTCGTCCTCCTCCCACGGCGGGGCGTGGTGGGTGATCCCGGCGTTGGCGACGAGGCCGTCGAGCCGGCCGAACTCCAGCTCCGCCGTCCCGGAAAGCCGGGCCGCCACCTCCCACGACCCGGCGGAGCCCGGTTCCGCCACCGCGTGCCCGCCGGCGGCGGCGATCTCTGCGGCCACGGCGTGCGCGGCGGCCCCGTCCACGTCGTTGACCACGACCCCGGCGCCGTGGGCCGCGCACGCGAGCGCGTAGGTGCGGCCCAGGCCCCTCCCGCCGCCCGTCACGACGACGCAGCGCCCGTCCAGCAGGCCACTCATCAGTCGGTTTCCAGGTCGAACAGCTCGACCACCGAGGCCTTGTTGATCTTGCCGGTCGGGTTGGTCGGCAGCGAGCGGACCACCCGCAGCAGCTCCGGCCGCTTGTGCCGGGCCAGCCCCTGGCCGGTCACCGCGCGGCCGACCTCCTCCAGGGTCAGGTCCTCCCGGTCCGAGACGACGGCCGCGCCGATCCGCTCACCGAGCCGGCCGCCGGGCACCGGGACGATCGCCACGGCCGCCACGTCGGGGTGCCTCACGATGGCGTCCTCGATCTCCCTGGCCGAGAACTTCTCGCCGCCGCGGTTGATGACGTCCTTCAGCCGCCCGGTGATCCGCACCTGCCCATCGACGGCCAGCGAGCCGAGGTCCCCGGTGCGGAACCAGCCGTCGGGGGTGAACGCGTGCGCGTTCAGCTCCTCGCGCACGTAACCGAGCATCATCTCCGGACCGTGCAGCAGCAGTTCACCCACCTCGCCCGGCTCGACGTCCCGACCCGAGGGGTCCACGGCGCGCAGCTCCACGCCCGGCGCGAGCCGGCCGTCGGTCTCCGCCCGGAACTCCAGCGGGTCCAGCTCGTTGGGCAGCGTCGCGGTGGGCAGCTCGGTCATGCCCCACGCCCGGTACGCTGCGATGCCCAGCTCGTCGGCGCGCCGGATGAGGGCCGGCGGCACCGCCGCGCCGCCGCAGCAGTACTGGCGCAGCGGCGACCGGTCCCGCCCCTCGGCGGCGTACACGTCGAGCAGCTCACGCAGGAACGGCGTGGCGCCGGCCATGTAGGTGGCACCGGTACGGTCGGCCAGCTCGGCGCACGCGGCCGGGTCCCACCGTTCCATCAGCACCGCGGTGGCCCCCACCCGGCAGGGGATCATGAAGCCCTGCAGGAGGCCGGTGATGTGCGTGATGGGGGAGGCCATCACCATGCGGTCGCGGAACGTCAGGCCCCACTCCACGACGGTCATCCGCAGCTCGTGCCGCAGGCCCGCCACGGAATGCACCACGCCCTTGGGCTCGGACTCGGTGCCCGAGGTGAACAGCACCAGGCAGGGGTCCGCGGGGGCGGCGGGCTCGATTCCGGACGGCAGTGCGCCGGGACCCTCCCCGTCCGCCGCCCGCCAGCCCGCCGACCGGCCGGTGGTGAGCAGCCGTGCGGCGGGTTCGTGAGAGATGTCGCGCAGCGCCTCGTCGAACTCGTCCGGGTAGGCCCGGCGCCGGTCGTCGGCGTACGTGACGATGGCCGCCGGCCGGATCTGGTCCAGTACGGTGCGGATCTCGCGCGGGCCGTACAGCGGCACGATCGGGCTGCTGATCGCCCCGATCCGCCAGATCGCCGCCGCGACGGCGACGGCGTCCGGGCCGGTCGGCAGCAGCCAGCAGACGGCGTCACCCGGCCGTACCCCGCCGGCGATC
Organism: Streptosporangium sp. NPDC006013; assembly: GCF_040614275.1. Lineage (NCBI taxonomy): Bacteria > Bacillati > Actinomycetota > Actinomycetes > Streptosporangiales > Streptosporangiaceae > Streptosporangium > Streptosporangium sp. NPDC006013. The sequence continues at coordinate 2,154 of NZ_JBEXUE010000010.1, read as the reverse complement.
AGGGTCCGCGCGACCGCGGCGGACTTGGCGGCCAGCTCGGCGAAGCTCGTCTCACCGTGCGTGGTGATGATCGCCGGTCGGTCCGGCCACCGCGTCGCCCCGTGGTCCAGCAGGTCGCCGATCCGCTCCTCGGTGAGGAAGCCCCGGCGGCGCCAGACGTCCGCGAGCTCGGGGGTGACCACCCGCGGCCTGCGGTTCCAGTCGGCTGTCTTCATGACGTCGTCCACTTCGGTTCGCGCTTGTCCAGGAAGGCGGCCGGGCCCTCGACGGCGTCCGGATGGTGCCGGTGCCGCCGGATCAGTTCCCAGCCGAGGTCCATATCGGTGGCGATGAGCCGTTCCTCGAACGTGCGCAGCACCCGGCGGCTGAGCCGCACCGCCTCCGGCGAGTTCCGCCCGATCATCGCGGCCAGCTCCATCCCCCGGTCGACGAGCGCGTCCGGCTCGACGACCTCGGAGACGAGACCGGCGCGCTCGGCCCGTTCGGCCGACAGCGACTCGTGCCGGCCGAGCAGGACGAGGCGGGTCAGCAGGTCCGGCCGCATCCGCAGCCGCAGCTGCAGCGGTTCCAGCGCGGACACCTGGCCGACGCTGACGTGCGGGTCCAGGAAGCGGGCCGCCGGCGACGCGATGCAGATGTCGGCGTCCGCCACGAAGTGCAGGCCGCCTCCGGCGCACACCCCGTTCACCGCGGCGATAACCGGTATCCCCAAGCGCGGTCCGGGCAGGAAGTCGAGCTCCTCGGCCGCGGTGTCGCCCACCTTCACCCTCGGCGCCGAGAGCATGGACACGTCGGCCCCGGCGCAGAACGCCTTGCCCGCGCCGGTGAGCAGCACCGCGCGCAACTCCGGCGCCCCGGCCGCCGCCCGCCACAGGTCCGCCAGCCCGTCCATGAGCTCGTCGTCGAGGGCGTTGGCGGACTTCGGACGGTTGAGGGTCACGACCAGCGTCCCGCCGACGACCGTGCTGAGCAGCACCCCATCCGCACGTTCCAGGCCTGCTCGGCCGCTCTTCCTCGACACGGGCGCCTCCCCACGGGCGCCGAGACGCCCTTCTTGACTGTCATCCAAATCATATATACGTTTCGCGCCATGGTGAAGAGAGATGTCACATCACGTGCCGGGACCGGGTCCCCCCATGCATGAGTTCCTTCAGACGGTGCTCGTGCCGGGTCTGGCGGACGGCGCGATCTACGGGTTGGTTGCGGTCGGCTTCGCCACGCTGTTCACGACGACCGGCGTCATCAACTTCGCCCACGGGCAGATGGTGATGCTCATGCCCATGTCGGTGCTGGTGGCGGTGGGTGCCGGCCTGCCGGTCTGGCTCGCCTACGTGGCCGCGCTCGCCGTGATGGTGGTGGTGGCGCTCACCGTCGAGTGGACCGCGGTGCGGCCGTTCGTGCAGTCGGGCCAGTCCGCCTCCTGGCTGCTGTCCACCCTCGCGGTCAGCGTGGTCCTGGCCGAACTGCTGGCCGTCCCCTACAGCGGGGAGTTCCGCAACTTCACGTACGGCGTCAGCAAGCACCGGTTCGACCTGGTCGGCCTGGCGGTGTCGCCCGCCGAGCTGACCGCGGTCGCCGCGCTATTCGTCGTCGCCGGGCTGCTCGTCGTGTTCTACCGGCGCACCCGGATCGGGCTGGAGCTGCGCGCGCTCGCCGACGACCTCGACGGCGCGGAGGCGATCGGCATCTCCCGGGCCCATGCCTCGCAGATTGCCACGGTGCTGTCCGCGCTGGTCGCTGCGGTGACCGGGGTGCTGGTGGCCTGCACCCAGCTCGTCACCCCGTCGCTGGGGCTGTCGTACACCTTCTACGGGTTCGTGGCCACCGCGATCGGCGGCATGGGCAGCATCGGCGGCGCCGTCGTCGGCGGCCTGGTCATCGGCGTGGTCAGCCAGTTCGCCGGGGTCCACGTCGGCAGCCTCACGGTGAACCTGACGGTGTTCCTGCTGCTGGTCGTGGTCTACCTGGTGCGCCCGCACGGCCTGTTCGGCGCGGCACCGGTGCGGGCGGTGTGATGTCGTACCGGCTCTCCGACCTGTTCCGGACCCTGCGCGCCGCGGCAGTCGACGCGGCCACCCCCACGACCGCCCTCGGGGCCACCCCGGTGACCGTCCCCGCGACCCGTACGTCCGGCGACCGGCCGATTCCCGCCGT
>NZ_JBEXUE010000009.1:34370-58755 GCF_040614275.1 Streptosporangium sp. NPDC006013 | reverse complement strand
GGCAGCGATCTGGTCGCTGTCCCACCGCTCGTCGGGGAAGCGGGCAGCGCCGGTGCGTCCAGCGGCATCACCGGGGTGCTCGTGCTGCTTCCCGTCCTGGGGACGGCGGCGTTGCTCAGCCTGGCCACCATGATCATCTATCCGTTCGAGATGGCGACCATCGCCACCTTCGGCGGCCGGCACATGGTGGGTACCTACTACGGGCTCTACAGCACCCTGGCCGGTATCGGCATCGCCGCGGGCAATCTGCTCACCGGGTGGGCGCTGGATCTGGGCGCGCGGCTGGGTCTGCCGGGCCTGCCCTGGCTGGCCCTGACGCTGATCGGTCTTGGCTGCGCCGCGGCCGTGGCCGCCCTGGATCGATCGGGACGCCTGACGGCCTCACCGCAGACCGCCCCGGCGACGACATGACGCGCCTCGGGGGCGGCCCGGCCTCGCGGAGCGGGTTCCGGCGGCCGGCTACCCGTCACCGGCCGGCTCGGTGGGCGGCGCCGCGGGGTCCCACCCGCGCAGCAGGCCACGGGTAACGACCGTGACCGCGCAGCGCTGGGCGGCGTAGGCGAGGGCCATGGTGTGGTGTTCCTCGGAGAAGTCGGCGACGGCATCGGCCACCAGGAACGGCTGCAGGTCCTGCATGAAGGCGTCACAGGCGGTCATGAGGCAGCCGATGTGGGCGTAGACACCGCAGACGATGATCTGGTCGCGGCCCATCGCGTCCATCCGGGCGCGTAGGTCGGTCATGCGGAAGGCGCTGTAGCGCCACTTGGTGAGCAGGATGTCGGACGCCGCGGGGAGAAGGCTCGCGACGATCTCACTCTCCTGCGAACCGGGGATGCCCGAGCCCCAGAAGTCCTGGAGCAGGCCGCGCTGGTGGCTGTTCTGGCCGCTGGGCTGCATCGAGTAGACGACCGGGACCCCCAGCCCGGCGCAGGCCTCGCGCAGCAGGCCGATGTTGTCGATGAGCCCGGTCAGCGGTGGGGCACCGGCGGCGAAGGGGGCGAGGAAGTAGTTCTGCATGTCATGGACCAGCAGGACGGCGCGGCGCGGATCAGGGCGCCAGGTCACCTGGTTCTCGGGAAGATCGCCTTCTCCCGGCAGCGGGTAGGAGGCGATCTTGGGAAGCGCCACGGGTACTGTCTCCTTTCCTGTGATGGTGGGCCAGACGGCGGGTCAGCGGTCCTGGCCCAGGCCGACGGCGCGGAGCATGGTCTGGAACTTGGCGGTGGTCTCGGCGAGTTCGGTCTCCGGCACCGAACCGGCGACGATTCCCGCACCGGCGAACAGCCTCAGGGTCTGGTCGGCGACCTCGGCACAGCGGATGGTCACGACCCACTCACCGTCGCCCGCCGAGTCCCCCCACCCGACCAGGCCGGCGTACAGGCCGCGGTCGAACGGCTCGATCTCCTCGATGGCCTGGCGCGCGGCACTCGCGGGGGTGCCGCAGACGGCGGGGGTGGGGTGCAGCATGGTGGCCAGCTCCAGCGACGTGACCGCGGGGTCGTCGAGCACGCCGGTGATCCGGGTCGACAGATGCCACATGGAGGCGGTGGACAGCGGCGAGGGCCCGTCGGGCACCGAGAGTTCCCGGCAGTACGGGCGCAGGACCTCCACGATGCTCTCGATCACCAGCGCGTGCTCGCGGAGATCCTTGTCGGAGGCGAGCAGGGCGCGGGCCCGCTCCGCGTCGACGACGGGGTCCGGGTGACGGGGTACGGACCCGGCCAGTGGGTTCGTGGTGATCCGGCGGCCGGACCGGGAGACGAGCAGTTCCGGGCTGGCCCCCAGCAGCGTGCGGGCGGTGGCGGTGCTCGACGGCAGGTCGACCGCGTAACCGTAGGCCTGCGGGTCGCGCCGGATGAGGTTGCGCAGCACCCGCCCGACGTCGACGGGGGCACCCAGGGTGACGTCCAGGGCGCGGGCCAGCACGATCTTCTTGAGCTCTCCCGCGGTCAGCTTGACCAGTGCCTTCTCCACTCCGCGCAGGTAGTCACCGGGGTCGGGGACCGGGCCGAATCCGGTGAACGTGCCCGTGACCTGCTCGGGACCGGCGGGCAGGCCGGCCGGTGGGCTCGTCCAGCAGACGGCGGCGGGCACCAGCAGGCGTGGCGGGCGGTCGTCGCGGAAGGGGATCGCGCCCACCACCACGGGGTTGGGGTGACCTGAGCTCCTGGCGTCCCGCAGGGCGGAGGCGACGCGGTCTCGCAGGCTCGTCGCCCCCGAATCGGGGACCTCCTGGCACACCCCCCTGGCGAGCAGGGTCCGGGTCGGCGAGGTGAAGAAGAAAGTGCCGGGTTCGTAATCCTCCAGGAGGTCCGGCATTCGGGACATGGTGAGGGCGTCGTTCGGCGACATGGGGAAAAGCTCTCCTGTCAGGAGGGGATCCAGGAATAGGAGGGACCAGCGCCGGCGGGCGGCCGGCGCTGGGAGAGGACCGTTCCGCTACCGGAGCGTGGCGCCCCCGTCGACGTACAGGTCCTGCATGGTGATGTGCCTGGCACGGTCGGAGGCCAGGAAGAGGACCGCGTTCGCGATGTCCTCGGGGTCGGCCAGGCGGCCGAGAGGGATGCCCACCCGGAAGGTGGCCGGCGATCCGTCGATGGCCGCCCGCGCGTCGTGGCCGCCGGTCCACAGGGCACGCTGCATGGGGGTGTCGGTGGAACCGGGCGACACCACGTTGCAGCGGATGCCGTACGGCGCCAGCTCCAGGCCGAGACACTTGGTGAACTGCGCGGCCGCCGCCTTGGAGGCCGCGTAGGCCGACATGTTCATCCGCGGCACGCCCGCGGCGTTGGACCCCACGGTGACGATCGCCCCGGATCTACGGGGGATCATCCGGCGGGCGACCGCGCGGGACAGGTGGAAGACCCCACCGGTGTTGACGGCGAAGGTCCTGGCCCAGTCGTCGTCGCTGATGGCGACGGCCGATCCCGAGCAGAGCACTCCGGCCACGTTGACGAGCAGCTCGATCGGGCCGAGGTCGGCCTCGACCCTCGCGACGACGTCGTCGACGGCGGCACTGTCGGCGACCTGGCAGGGGTAGGCGACCGCGCTGCCGAGCCCGGCGGCGACCCGCTCGATCCGCTCGGCGTTCACGTCGAGCGCGGCGACCCGCGTGCCCGCCACCGTCAGGGCTCGCGCCACCGCCTCGCCGATGCCCTGCGCCGCACCGGTGACCACGGCCACTCCGCCTTCCGCCAGCATGTCCCCACCTCCGTCAGCCTCTCGCCGGTAGGCAGGCTAGTGCCATTACTTTAAGTCGCGCAGCAAAAACTTATAGTTACTTTTCACAGATCAGGCGGACATCACGGAGGTTGGTACGAACACTCCTGACCGCCGGACGTGGCGACGTATGAGGAGCGCGGGGGCCGGAGCGGTGCCGATTCCTGGGGCTTTCGCATGAATGACCGAGGGGCTGACGCGTTTGTCTTCTAGCTATGCCACATCAATCGTTACGGCTTATGATCACTCTTCATGACAAGCCAGGATATTTCTGAGCAACCTTCGTATATTCCCCCTATTTCGCAAGACACTCCTCCGGCAGCTCCGACAGATCCATCGGAAGAGGAGGAAGGCAGTGGTGTCCTGGAGATGATCGAGCGCATCGGCTCGGTCGTCGTCCCGATCGGCGTCGCGCTCTACGCCGTGCTCTACCTCGGCGTGCAGTCGATGTACGAGGTGTTCCAGGTCACCCCGGAGCAGGCGGGGATCGACCAGTCCGTCCTGCTCGGCCGGCTGATGGGCACCCTGATCCTGCTGCTGCTGGTCGCCCTGCCGCTGCTCGGCATCGTCGTCGGGGTGATCTGGCTGGCCGACAAGGTGACCTTCGGCACGGTCGGCAAGCTCATGAACGCCGTACGGCGGCGGCCCTGGCTGATCGCCGCGATCGCCGCTCTGTGGAGCGGCGCGACCTACTGGGGCCTGCTCGAGGTCCTCGGCGGCGCCGACCTCGCCGTCAAGGTCGTCGTGGCCGTGGGGCTGGGCGTGCTGGCCTTCCTGGTGCCGTTCCGGCTGCTGCGCCGCAAGCCCGCCGGCCGAGCCGGGATGAAGGTGCTCATCGGCGCCCTCAGCGGCCTCGGCGTGGGGTTCCTGCTGATCCTGCAGATGATCAACGGGGCGGTGGAGGTGCAGGAGACGGGAAAGGCCAACGACCTTCTCCCTTTGGTCGGCTTCCAGGACCAGTGGGCCGTTCTCCGCAGCGCCGAGAACGACAAGCCGCTCTACGAGAGCCGGTGGATGATGCTGCTCGGCGAGAGCAACGGCGCGTACGTCCTCTACGACTGCGACAAGATGGAGACCGTCCGGCGCTCCATGGACAAGACCATCCTCGAATCCATCCAGCTCAACCCGGAGCGGGAGGAGGGTTTCAAGTGCGGCGGCCTCGCCGAGGAGACACAGACGGCCGAGGCCACGGGCCAGTAGGCACGATGGGGACACCCGCGTCGCCGGTCCGATCGGCCCCGCCCAGCCCGCCGGTGGCGGGGCCCGGTGTTCCGGATCCCGCCACCGGTGTCAGGACGGGTCACCGCCCTGACACGGTTGTCAAGTGTCAGGACGGCGTGCCGTCCGCGCCGCACTTGATGATCGGGCGGATGCAGTCGCGCAGGCGGCGCTCCATCTCGGCCGGGGGCCAGGCGTTGAAGAAGTCGCCGTGCATCGTGTATCCGCGCCCGGATGCCAGCCGCAGCTGTGCCGGGTCACCGCTGACCGGATACCTCAGCACCTGGCGTAGCTTCGGCACCGGCACCGGGTGCGAGGCGGGACAGGCCCCGCCCACCGGGTAGGCCATGTGGCTCTTGTGGTCGGCCGAGTCCAGGTCCCTGCCGTTCCAGCACTGCGGGAAGTCCAGGTAGGACTCCAGCATGGTGCCCGCCGGGCAGTTGACGAAGTCCTTGGAGGACCCCACGTGCCCGGCGTGCAGGCACGACCAGCGCGCGTTGCTGCTGGGGTCGTCGATCCCGGTCGCCTTGGCGTTGCCCGCGACGATCCGCAGGCCCAGGGGCAGCGGCTGGGTCCGCGCGATGATGTCGTCGCGGACGCCCTCACCCAGGTAGTAGAACGTGGTGCCGGTGGGTTCCACCGGGGTGTTGCCGTTGTAGAGGGTCGGCACCCAGTACGACGACAGGTCGACGCGCGGGTTGCAGTTGCTGGGAGAGCTCTGCAGGGACGCCAGCGTCGTGTGGGCGTTGGTGGAGGTGCTGCCGAAGAAGCTGTGCATGTGCGACGCGCCGGGAAGTCCCGGGAAGACGATCGGGTCGTCGGGCAGGCGATGGCTGAACGGGCAGTCGGCGAGGAACTCCGCCACCCGGACGACCGCCGCGGACGAGCCGGCGGCCTGCGGGGTGTGCAGGACGAGGGACGTGCCCAGGAGCGCCAGCAGTGTGGTCATCAGGGTCAGCGGGCGTAACCGGCGTCGGAGGCCGGCCGGGGAGAGTGCCGGGTGCATGGGTGACTCCTTTGGGAGGTCCCCCGGTACGGCTCACCGAGCCGTACCGGGGTGCGGTGGAGTTACTGGTAGACGCGTACGTAGTCGACGAGCATCTGCTTGGGGAAACCCGTGCTCGCGTCCGGCGGTCCTGGCCAGTCGCCGCCGACCGCGAGGTTGAGGATGATGTAGAAGGGGTGGTCGAAGACCCACGGGCCCCGGGTCGCCTCGACCTGGTCCTTGCTGATGGTGAAGACCGTCCGGCCGTCCAGGGTGTAGACGATGCCCTTGCTGTCCCAGTTGGCGGCCCAGACGTGGAAGTCGTCGGAGAAGTCCGCGCCGGTCGGCAGCGTGTACGGGCTGCCGACACCGCCGCCGCCGTTGTAGGCGGGTGCGTGGACCGTCGAGTAGGCGGTCTTGACGTCCTTGCCGAGGACCTCCAGGATGTCGATCTCGCCGTTGTACGGCCACGGCCTGCCGGTGAGGAAGTCGGCGCCCATCATCCAGAACGCCGGCCACAGGCCGTTGCCCTTCGGGACCTTGACCCGGGCCTCGACCCGGCCGTAGGTGAAGGTGAACTTGCCGCCGGTGTTGATCCGGCCCGAGGTGTACTGGCAGGTCCCGCCCGGGCACGCCGACCCCGGGGTGGCCTCCTGCCGGGCCGTGATGGCGAGGTTGCCGTTGCCGTCCATGGCGGTGTTGTTGGGGTTGTAGTACTCCAGCTCGTTGTTCGGGCCGGTTCCCGGGTCCTGGGTCCACTTGGCCGCGTCGGGCCTGGTCCCCGCCGCGCCGTTGAACTCGTCACTCCAGACCAGCCTTGGCGGGTTGGCCGGGTCGGGCGGGAGCGGCGGCGGGGTGATGGGGGCGCCGCCGGTGCCCCAGACCTGGAACTCCCACAGTGAGTAGCCGTAGGGAGTGGCCCGCTGGGTGCCGTACATCCGCACGTAACGGCCGGTCCCGTCGACGTTCAGCGTCTGCTTGAAGCCGGTGCCGGTGGTCGTGGAGTAGATCGGCGTCCAGGTGGTCCCGTTCGCGGAGACCTGGATCTCGAACGCCTTGGCGTAGGCCGGATCCCACTGCAGCACGACCTTCTTGATCTGCGCGGTCGCGCCGAGGTCGACGGAGATCCAGGCCGGGTCGACCCAGCCGGTGGTGGAACTGGTCGCCCAGCGGGAGGCCGGGTCGCGGTCGAACGCCCTGGCCGGGGTGCACTCCCAGCAGTTCCCGTCGTGCTGGGAGCTGGAGGCCGCACCTGGCCTGCCGTAGGACAGCAGCTTGAGCGCGCCCGGGTCGGGGTCCGGGCCGGTGGAACCGATGGTGCCGTAGACCTGGAACTCCCACAGCGAGTAGCCGTACTGGGTGGAGCGCTGGGTGCCGTACATCCGCACGTAACGGCCGGATCCGTTGACCGCCAGCGTCTGGTCGCCGCCGGTGCCGGTGGTCGTGGAGTAGATCGGCGTCCAGGTGGTGCCGTTGGGCGAGGTCTGGATCTCAAAGGCCCTGCCGTAGGCGGTCTCCCACTTCAGCGACACCTGCGTGATGGTCGCGGTGGCGCCGAGGTCGACCTGGATCCACTGCGGATCGGCGAACGCGCTGGACCAGCGGGTGCCCGCGTCGCCGTCGACGGCCGCCGACGCGGGGAAGGCCACGTTCTCCGCGGACGAGGCGGTCACCGTCTTGCCCTGGGACAGCAGGGTGTCGGCGGCGGAGGCGGGCATGACGGCGAGACTGGATGTGACGAGGGTGACGGCCGCGGCGATCATCAGGACCACACGGCGGCCGGGACTTCGAAGCGAGGGCATGGCGTCTCCTCGGGGGACGGGGGTGCGTACCGGTACGGGTCGGGGAGCGCTCTCTCAAGCAGAGAGTGCTCTCGTCCGACAGGGCCTGTCAAGTACCCGTTTAACCAGCAGGAAACGGGCTGCACATGATCCGGCAATCAACCGCACACTTCAGGGAGCGCTCCCGCAAAATGCTTTGTACCGTTGTAAGCGGCCGTGAGCTGGAGTTAAGAAGATCTTTTTTAGGGAGCGTTTTCTCAGATTCCTTCACGGGTTGCCGAGGAGGAAAAATCGACTCCGTTCTCGGCGTTGACAGAAATCTCACCTCTGATCACTCTTTGTGAGGGAGCGCTCTCTTCATGATCCTCGATTAGGCTTCTTGAAGGTGGCACCGCACGTTCCGGCACCACCGGCCAGTCAGCGGTACGGACTGCGGGGAGAAGCACATGAGACGACCCACCCTGGAGGCTGTCGCCACCCGGGCCGGCGTGTCCAAATCAACGGTCTCCAGGGTGGTGAACGGCGAGCCGACCGTCGCCTCGGACATCCGCGACCTGGTCATGCGGGCGGTGAACGAGCTGGGCTACGTCCCCAACCCGGCGGCGCGCAGCCTGGTGACCCGGCGCACCGACTCCATCGCGGTGATCGTCTCCGACCCACCGGCCGGGCTCGTCTCCGACGACCCGATGTTCTCCACGGTCGTGCGCGCGGCCAGCCGTGAGTTCGAGGCGGCGGGCAAGCAGGTGGTGCTCATGCTCGCGGGCTCGGATGACGCCCGCCTGCGGGCCAGGCAGTTCGTGGCCGCCCGCCACGTGGACGCGGTCATGCTCGTGTCGATGCACGGCGCCGACCCGTTGCCTGCGGCGCTCGCCACGACGGGCGTCCCGCTCGTCTCACACGGCAGGCCCGCCTTTCAGGTGGCCGCGCCCTGGGTCGACAACGACAACGTCGGCGGTGCCGCCCAGGCGGTGCGGCACCTGCTGGAACGGGGGCGGCGCAGGATCGCCACCATCTGCGGGCCGCTGGACATGTCCGCGGCCCAGGACAGGCTGGGCGCCTACCGCGAGGTGCTGAGCGAGACCGGACGGCGCTCGATCGTGGCCATCGGCGACTTCACCCGGATCTCCGGAGCCGAGGCCATGGCACAGCTACTGGAGGACGACCCCGCGCTGGACGCGGTGTTCGCCGCCAACGACCTGATGGCGATCGGCGCCATGCGGGCGCTGCGCCGGGCGGGCCGGCGGGTGCCCGACGACGTGGCGGTGGTGGGGTTCGACGACATCGAGGCGGCCCTCTACACCGATCCCCCGCTCACCACGGTGCGCAGCCCGATGGGCGAGCAGGCCGCCGCCTCCGCCCGCCTGCTGCTCGGCCTGCTACGAGGCGAGGACGCCGCCCCGGTGATCCTCCCGACCCGGCTCGTGATCAGGGAGTCCAGCTAGCCGCCGGGAATCGAGGGAGTTCTCGCGGGCGCGGTCCGGGGTGAACGGCGCCCCATCCCTGTGGTGGGCGCCTCGGACCTTCCCGCCGCCCAGGAATGTCCTCAGGAGACGTCGCCCGGGAGGTGGGGCGGAACCCGCCCGCGCCCGGCGTGGTCCCTGCCCTGGAGGGCGCGGGCCAGGCCGGTCAGCCCGAGCGTGAGGCCGGCGCGCTCGTCGGCCGTGAGCCCCTCGAACAGTGCGGCGTGCGTGGTGCGCAGGTCGGCGCCGACCCGCTCGGCGGCGGTCCATCCGTCAGGGGTGAGGCGGAGACGGTAGAAACGGCGGTTGGCCGGGTCCCGTTCGCGCGACAACCACCCCCGCCGTTCCATGCCCGCAGCCAGACGGCTCACCGTGCTCTTCTCCAGGCTCAGACGAGTGGCCAGTTCCCCCTGGGAGAGCGTCCCGGAGTCGGCGAGCTCACCGAGGGCGAACACCTCCGACAGGGAGACGCGCAGGCCACCGTAGTCATGCGGTTCGAGCAGTCCACCCGTCCTGACAAGCAGCTTCAACAGACGACGCAGCTCGTCATCGGGGAACGCCCCCCCATGAGTTGTATCGTACAACTATCTATCCTATGCTCGACAGTGCACAGTTGTTCTTTACAACTATAGGAGAGCGTCATGCGTGCCATCCATCGTGCCCGTGCGAGCCTGTTCGGTCTCTTCCACCACGGTGGCCTCTACGACCGGCTCATCAGCCGCGGATTCCGTCCCCTCTACACCAAGGTCACGGCCGACGTCGTGTCGGCGGCGCCCGCGGGGGGAACCAGGGTGCTCGACGTGGGCACCGGCCCCGGGCGGGTCCCTCTCGCGATCGCCCGTGCCTTGCCGGAACTGCGGGTCGAGGGCCTCGACCTGTCCGCCGAAATGATCGACCGCGCCCGGCGGAACGCGGCGGAGGCCGGGCTCACCGGCCGTGTCGACTTCGCCGTGGGCGACGTCGCCGACCTCCCCTACCCCGACGGTGACTTCGACCTGATCGTCTCCAGCATGAGCCAGCACCACTGGCCGGACGCCGCCGCGGGACTGCGCGAGTTGCGCCGGGTCCTCGGCCCCGGCGGCCGCATCTGGATCTACGACTTCCGGTTCGCGTTGCGCCGGGCCGAGGCCGCCGCCCGTGCCGCGTTCCCGGGACATCCCGTCCGCCTGGAGACCGTCCGCACCAGCCGCCTGCCGATCAGGTTCATCGGCCGGGTCGTGGTCGAAACCCCCTGAAGCGCGGAATCCGCCTCGACTCCTAGCGGGCTCCGGCCAGGAGCTTCTCGGTGGCGACAAGACGCACGCAGGTGGTCAGGCCCAGGATGGCCGACTCCAGTTCCGCCGGCTCGGGGTAGGTGGGGGCGATGCGGATGGTGCTGTCGCGGGGGTCGTTCCCGTACGGGTGGGTGGCGCCCGCGGGGGTCAGGGCGATGCCCGCCGCACCGGCCCGCCTCACCACCTCGCGCGCGCAGCCCTCCAGCACGTCGAGGCTGACGAAGTAGCCGCCCGTGGGGCTGGACCAGGTCGCCAGGCCGGTGCCGCCCAGTTCCTTGGCGAGGGTCGCCTCGACCACGTCGAACTTCGGCCGAAGCAGCTCCCGGTGGCGGCGCATGTGCTCGGCCAGGCCGTCGGCGTCGCGGAGGAACTCCACGTGGCGGAGGTGGTTGATCTTGTCAGGGCCGATGGTGCGCTTGGCGGTGTGTCCGAGCAACCAGGCCACGTTGGCCGGGGAGGACCCGAAGAAGGAGACGCCGGAACCTGCGAAGGTGACCTTCGAGGTGGAGCCGAAGACGAAGACGCGGTCGGGGTTGCCGCTCTCCGCGCACAGCGCCAGGATGTCGGCGATCTCCGCCGGCGTGTCGGTGAGGTGGTGCACGGCGTAGGCGTTGTCCCAGAAGATCCGGAAGTCCGGGGCCGCGGCCGGCATGGCGGCCAGACGCCGCACCGTCTCGTCGCTGTAGGAGACACCGCTGGGGTTGCTGTACTTGGGCACGCACCAGATGCCCTTGACCTGGGGGTCTTCCCGAACGAGACGCTCCACGACGTCCATCTCCGGCCCCTCGGCGTTCATCGGCACGCCGATCAGCTCGATGCCGAACCGCTCGCACAGGGCGAAGTGGCGGTCGTAGCCGGGAACCGGGCACAGGAAGGCGACCCGCGGCTCGTCGGCCCAGCGGCGCTCGGCGCCGGGCAGCGTGCCGAGCAGGGCGTGGACCATCGAGTCGTGCATCAGCGAGAGGCTGGAGTTGTCCGCGGCGACGAGCTGGGCGGCGGGCACCTGCAGGGGCCCGCTGAAGATCTCCCGGAGCTCGGCCAGGCCCTGGAGCCCGCCGTAGTTCCGGCAGTCGGTGCCGTCCGCGGCGGTGTGGCCGCCGGGCAGGTCCAGCAGGGCCTCGGAGAGGTCGAGCTGCCGCGCCGACGGCTTGCCGCGCGTGAGGTCGAGGGAGAGACCGCGCCGCACCAGCGCGTCGTAGTCCCGCCGAGCGTCGTCCCGCCGAGCGGTCAGCTCGTCGATGGTCAGTGCCGGAGAGGTCATGGGAGTCCCTTCGCCTGCTGGTCTGGATCGGCGCCGGAGGCAACCGGCGACCGACTGGGAGGACGGTGGAGGAACGGCTCCGAAGGTGGCCGGGGTCGACTCCGAAGGATAGATGACCTCACCGCGCAACCGCTCCGCCGCTTCTGACCGGTCCGCTGGAGGTCACCGGCACTGGGCGAGCATGACCCTCTTGTCCGCGCGGGTGACCGGCAGGTGGTACTTCAGGGCCACCTGGGCGAAGCGGACCACGTAGGCGCAGCGGACCCCGCGCCTGGGGGGAAGCCAGGAGGCCGGCCCCGATCCGCCCTTGGCCTCGTTGGCGCCGCCGTACACCGGGAGGAGGTTGAGCGGGTCGTTGGCGATGCGCATCCGCTTGGACCGCGACCAGCGGGAGGCTCCCATCCGCCACTCGTAGGAGAGCGGGACCACGTGGTCGACCTGGATCTCATCGGAGCGCTTCTTGCTCCAGTGCACGATCCGGCCGGTGTAGGGATCACGCAGCCTCATGGAGACGACCACGCAGCCGGATCCGCGACGGTAGCGCACCTCCTCGCCGTCGCGGGCCAGCAGGTCGTCGCGGGTACGGCAGCCGTTGCGCGCGTACGGCACGCCACTGGCGGTGTCGGCCCAGTTCGCGCCGAACCTGGCCCGGCTGTAGCCGGCCTTCGACCCCATCTGCCCGACCCGGAGCCTGCTGATCAACCTGACCGCGGCACCCCGGTCTCCGGCCGACCTGACCGGCGCCAGCCCGGGCCGCAGGCCGTCCGGGTTGTCCAGCGGCACGACCCTCGCCGGTGCGGCCCTCGCGCGCGTGTCGCCGTGCGTCGACAGCGAGAAGAGCATCGCGGCGCCCAGCACCACGGCGACCACCCCCCGCGTGCCCACCCATGCCTCCAGAAGGGTCTACCGGCCCGTTCTTGACCGATTCCCGGAAATCGGTTGGTTGACACGGGGGTGTCCGCGGGTTGAGACCTGACCGGTCAGGGCTGGAAGCGGTAGCCCATGCCGGGTTCGGTGAGCAGATGGACCGGGTGTGCGGGATCGCGCTCCAGTTTCTTGCGCATCTGGGCCATGTACTGGCGCAGGTAGTTGGTCTCCTTGTGGTACGAGGAGCCCCAGACGTCGTTCAGCAGGCGGCGCTGGGTGATGAGCTTGCCGGGGTTGCGGACCAGTATCTCCAGCAGGCGCCACTCGGTGGGGGTCAGCCGCACGCCACCCGAGACGGTCCTGCCCGCCAGGTCCACCTCGTGCTCACCGATCACGAACCGGGCCGGCTCCTCCTCGGGAACCGAGGTGCGGCGCGACACCGCGCGGATCCGGGCGAGCAACTCGTCGACGCCGAACGGCTTGGTGACGTAGTCGTCCGCGCCCGCGTCCAGGGCCTCCACCTTGTCATGGCCCTCGGCCCGGCCGGACAGCACGATGATCGGGACGGTGGTCCAGCCGCGCAACCCCTGGATGACGTCCACCCCGTCCATGTCGGGCAGGCCGAGGTCGAGCACCACCAGGTCGGGGTGCCAATCCGCGGCCTGGCGCAGGGCGGCGGCGCCGTCGGCGGCCACGGCCACCTCGTACCGGCGGGCGGCCAGGTTGATCCTCAGCGCCCGCAGGAGCTGGGGCTCGTCATCGACGACAAGGATGCGCGTCACGGGTCCTCCACGGTTGCGGGCACAGCCTGGGAGGGCATGGTGCGGTCTCCGGCGGCCGGTCCCCCTCCCCGAGGCCAGGTTACGGCCGACCAAATACCCGGAGTGGGAGTGGGGTCCGGCCGGATCAGAGCCAGTTGCGCTTCTGGAACGCCCGGTAGAGCAGGATGGTGCCCACGACGATCAGGGCCGTGGACACCCAGAACCCGATCGGCTGCCCGAAGCCGGGGTAGGGCACGTTCTGCCCGTAGAAGCCGGTGATCATCGTGGGCACCGCGATGATGGCCGCCCAGCTTGTGATCTTCTTCATGATGTCGTTGAGCCGGAATCCCTGCTGGTTCATATGGGCCTCGCGGACGTTGCTCACCAGGTCCCGCAGCGACTCGCTCCACTCCGCGGTGCGCAGCGTGTGGTCGTAGACGTCCTGGTAGTACGGGGTCAGCCCACGGTCCATGACGTCCTCACCCCTGCGCAGCAGGCTGCCCACGACCTCGCGCGTCGGCACCGCCAGCCGCCGGAAGCGCACCAGCTTCTTGTGCATGTCGAAGGTCCGGCGCTGGATGTGCTGCATGTCCCGGGAGCTGTTCTGGAAGAGGTCGTCCTCCAGTTCCTCGACCCGGTCGTCCACCGCCTGGAGGACCTCGAAGTAGCCGTCCACGATGTAGTCGAGCAGGGCGTGCAGCAGATACGGCGCCCCGAACTTGGCCATGTCGGCGTTGGCGTCCCAGCGCCTGATCACCTCGTCGATGTCGAAATCAGGGCTCTCCCTCACGGTGACCAGGGCGTTCCTGGTCATGAAGATCGAGATCTCGATGAAGTCGAGCCCCTTCTCCGCGAGCCTCGTCGCGTAGACGGTGATGAACAGGTGGCTGTCGTAGGTGTCGAGTTTGGGGCGCTGCTGGCTGTGGATCGCGTCCTCGACGGCCAGGGGGTGGAGACCCAGCTCCTCGCTGATCTTCGCCAGGTCCGCCTGGGTGGGCGAGCAGAGGTCGAACCAGACGACGGCCGATGTGTCCCCCACGTGCTCGGAGACGTCGTCGATGGGAAACCCCTCGGCTTCCAGAACCCCGTTGCGGTACAGGCGAGTGCGGTCCATGGGCGCCCACCCTAGACCCGCGCCGGCAGACCTGGAATCCCCGTCAGATCCACATCTTCAGACCTCATGCCCCGGCCGGGGGACCGGATCGCCCGGTGCCGGAGAGCCGCGCCCGCCTCCCGGCGGCCGGTCCGCCACATTTCCCGGCGGCCACGGGGATTCGCATGAATAATCCCGCCCGCCCTGGGCAGCAGTGCCTACCACAACAGCCGAAGCCTGAGGTGAGGTCACATGATAGTGCTGGGACTTCTCTTGATCGTACTCGCGGGTGCGACCGTGATCGCGGTCTCCTGGGACGAGACCGCAGCATCGACCACCACCGCGACGTTCACCGTGTTCGACCGCGTGATCCAGCTCACCCAGCTGGAGCTCTTCTTCGCGGGTGTGGCCACCGGAGCGGTTCTCCTGCTCGGCCTGGGAATCATGTTCGCCGGGATGCGGCGCTCGTCCGCGCACCGGCGCAGGCTCCGTACCTCGCGCGCGGAGGCTCGTGACCGGGTCATCCGCCTGGAGGAGGAGAAGCGGGAACTGGAGCGCAAGCTCGAAGCGACCCCCGCCACTCCCGCGGCTCCTGCGGCTCCCGTGGTCGACCGTGACCGTGACGGCGTCGACGACCGCGCCGAGGACACCGCGCCCCATCCCCGGGTCGAGGTGCCCCGCCAGCCCTCCACCGACCAGCTCGTGGCCGGTCGCCACGGGCGCCCGGACCACCACTAGTCACATCTCCGCTCAGCCGGGGCGGCCCGCGGGCCGCCCCGGCTGAGACGTACCCGGGCCGCCACCGTTCGCCATGGCCGTGTTCGGAGGAGTCTGAGGGGATCTCCGGCGGCGGTGCAGCAGCGTCATGAGCCCGCCGGCCACGAGTCCCCAGAAGGCGGCGCCGACCCCCAGAATCGTCAGCCCCGAGACGGTGACCACGAAGGTGACGACCGCGGCCTCCCTGCCCTCGGGGTCGGCGACCGCGGAGGCGACGGCCGAGGCGAACGCGCCGAGCAGGGCGAGACCGGCGACTGCCTCGATGAGCGACGACGGGGAGAGCAGGACGAGCGCCGTGGCCAGACCCGAGCCGATGCCGAGGACGATCATCGAGGCGCCCGCGCTGACCGAGGCGATCCACCGGCGGGCCGGGTCGGGGTCGGCGTCGGGCCCGGCGGCCAGGGCGGCGCTGATCGCCGCCAGGTTCACCGCGTGGCCGCCCAGCGGAGCGCCCAGCGTGCTCGCCAGACCGGTGGAGACGAGGATCCCCCGCAGCGGGGGACGGTAGCCGTACCCGGCGAGGACCGCCATGCCCGGCACGTTCTGCGAGGCCATGGTGACCAGGAACAGCGGGAGCGCGACGCTGACCAGTGCCTGGGCGCTCCAGGACGGAACGGTCACCTCCACCACCGGCCGCACGTCCACCGCTCCCAGCCCCGGCCCGGTCAGGGCGATCGCCGCGACGGCGACGAGGAGGGCCACCGGGGTCGCCCACCCTCGGGCGAACCTGCTCAGCAGCGCCCAGGCGAGAACGGCGGGGCCGGCCATCAGCGGTACCTCGGCGAGCGCCCTGACCGGCGCGACGCACAGGTCGAGCAGGACCCCGGCGAGCATGGCACCGGCGATCGGGGTGGGGATGGACGCGATCCAGCGCCCCAGGACGGGGAAGAGCCCGACCGCGGTGAGGAGAAGCCCCGAGACCGCGAACGCGCCGACCGCGACGGGAAAACCGCCCTCCACGGCTCCGGTCGAGACCAGTAGCGCCGCTCCCGGCGTAGACCAGGCGATGGTGATCGGGAGCCGCTGCCGCACTCCCAGCCAGATGGCCACCACGCCGTTGGCCACGCAGAGCGCGAGCAGCCCTGACGCCGCCTGTCGCTGGTCCGCGCCCACGGCCCTGAGCCCGGCCAGGACCACGGCGAAGGAGCTGGCGAAGCCGACCACCGCGGTCACCACTCCGGCCAGCACGGGTTGAAGCAGGCGTGTCATCTGTCGGTCCTCACCCGAGGGGGCATCGATCGTTCCGTAAACGGAACGGGTTCGGTGCTGCACGATAGCCCCATGGACTCCGAAGCACAACGCCCCGCTGTGGACGGCGACATGGCCGACATCGGGCGGCGGATCCGCCGGCTGCGTGAAGAGCGCGGCATCTCCCTGTCCGCCCTCGCCCGCGGCGCCGGTGTCGGCAAGGCCACGCTCTCCGGCCTGGAGAACGGCACCCGCAACCCCACCCTGGAAACCCTCTGGGCGATCACCGCCGAGCTCGGCGTCCCCCTGGCCATGGCCTTCGGCACCCCGCCGTCGGAGGACTCGGGCCCCACGGTCCCCGTCATGCGTGGCACCGCCACGGAGGGGACGCTGCTCCAGGTCTTCGAGGACGAGGCGGTCACGTACGAGCTCTACCGGCTGGTGATCCGCGCGGGGGCGCCGCAGATCTCGCCCGCCCACCACAGGGGCGTCACCGAGTACCTGACCGTCTTCGCCGGCACGCTCAGCGCGGGACCGGCCGGCGCCCCCCTGCGGGCCGGTCCCGGCGAGCACATCTCCTGGCGGTCGGACGTTCCGCACACCTACGCCGCTCTCGGCGACCAGGACGTCCACGCCAGCCTGCTCATCCGCTACCCGCGCCGCTGATCCCGGCGGCCCGCGCGGCCTCCGCCGGCGCTCGGTGACCCACTCGAATTCGTAAAATTTCCAAAAAGTAATATTTGCCGTATGACACCACGGTCCACAGCGATTCTCATCTGGGCCACGGGTGTACTGGCCTACGTCATAGCCGTATTCCACCGGCAGTCGCTGGGTGTGGCGGGCATCGAGGCGGCGGCGAGGCTCGACGTCGGCGCGGCGGGGCTCTCGGTCCTGGCCATGTGCCAGCTCCTGGTCTACGCGGGCATGCAGGTGCCCGTCGGGATGCTGGTCGACCGGCTCGGTTCCAAGCGCATGCTGGTCCTGGGGGCCATGGTGATGGCCTGCGGCGAACTCGTCTTCGCCCTGGCCGAAGGCCTGCTGCCGGGGGTCGCCGGGCGGACGTTGATCGGGTGCGGGGACGCGATGACGTTCATCAGCGTGATCAGGCTGGTCGGCCTCTCCTTCCCGGCCCGCCGCAACCCGCTGATGGTCCAGCTCACCGGCCTGATCGGCCAGCTCGGCGCGATCGCCTCCGCGGTGCCCCTCATCCACTCCCTGCACACCTACGGCTGGACGCCGACCTTCATGGGCGCCGCCGTTCTGGGCGTGGTCTCCGCGTTCCTGCTGGTCATGGTGGTGCGCGACGCCCGCCCCGAGCGTACGGGGGAGTCGCCGAGCCTGAAGGCCGCCTGGGCCGAGCCCGGCACCCGGCTGGGCATGTGGACCCACGCGGCCACCCAGTGCTCGGCCGCGGCCTTCCTGGTGCTGTGGGGATATCCCTTCCTGGTCCAGGGCCAGGGGCTGTCCCCCTCGACGGCGGGCGTGCTGCTGTCCACACTGACCCTGTGCGGCATGGTGTGCGGGCCGCTGCTCGGCTACCTCGCCGGGCGGTTCCCCTTCCACCGCTCCCGGATGGTGCTCGTCGTGATCGGTACCACCGCCGGGGCGTGGACCGCCGTACTGCTCTGGCCGGGGCGGGCACCGCTCTGGCTGCTGGTGACGCTCGTGGTGGTGCTGGCGGCCAACGGCCCCGGGTCGTTGATCGGCTTCGACTACGCCAGGACCTTCAACCCGGCCACCCGGATCGGCGTGGCCACCGGCATCGTGAACGGCGGCGGCTTCGTCGCGTCCGTGTCGGTGATCGTGCTGATCGGCGTCACCCTCGACCTGGTGGGCGGGAGCGGCCCGGAGGCCTTCCGATGGGCGTTCGCCACGCAGTATCCGATCTGGGCCCTGGGTGTCGTCCAGGTCATCCGCTACCGGGGCAAGGCGCGCCGCCTGCTCTCCGCCGCCCAGGCGAGCACGTAGGGCCGGCTGTCTCCCGTCAGACGATCCGGGTGAAGGGCTCGGCGAAGTGGGCGGTGCCGATCGTTCCCCGCTCCGCCCTGACCC
This sequence comes from Streptosporangium sp. NPDC006013, assembly GCF_040614275.1. Taxonomy (NCBI): domain Bacteria; kingdom Bacillati; phylum Actinomycetota; class Actinomycetes; order Streptosporangiales; family Streptosporangiaceae; genus Streptosporangium; species Streptosporangium sp. NPDC006013. Next base: position 40,819 of record NZ_JBEXUE010000009.1, on the reverse strand, counting down.
GGTCGAGCAGCTCCACCCGCGTGGCCGCGGCCAGCTCGGGGTCGTCGTCGTAGAGGTAGGTCACCCGCGGGTTCTCCAGTTGCACCGGATGCAGCACCACGTCGCCGGTCAGCAGCAGATCGCCGACCTGGACGATCTGATGGCCGGGGGTGTGCCCCGGCGCGAGCAGCACCCGGATGCCCGGCAGCACCTCCGCACCGCCGTCCACGGCCTGCACCCGTTCGCCCAGCGGCCGGACGACGTGGTCCAGGACCGTCTCGGCCGCCGCGTCGATCTCCGCGCGCTGCAGGACGTACCGGGCGTTGGGGAAGGCCGGCGCCCCCGCGACCACCGCCCCGCTCGCGTGGTCGCTGTGCAGGTGCGTGATGACCACGGCCGCCACCTCCTCGGGGGCCGTCCCCACCCGGGCCAGCTCCGCGCCCAGCGCGCCGGGCACCGGCGCCCAGCTCGACGCGGGCGAGTCGTCGGGGCCGATGCCCGTGTCGACGAGCACCGTACGGCCCGCCGCGTCGCGCAGCAGGTAGCAGTGGAAGTGCAGGATCCACTCGTCCGGCTCGCCGTGGCAGCCACCGGGGAACATCTCCCGCATCGGGCGCCGGATCGAGTCGCCCATCGGCCCCACCGCGTCACACAGCGGGAACACCTCGACCCCGGCGACCGTTATCGGCTGGTGAAGCATTCGCTCTCCTGTTCGATCGACTGGTTCCCACCCTCGCCATGGGGAGACACTGCTCGCATCGTAGGGACATTTCATGACAATTCAGCTGCGGCGGAACGCGAGATGATGGAGCGATGCTGGACGATGTCGTCGAACACCTCGCCTGCCCGGTCTGCGGAGGCGCGCTGACCCTTCACGACCGGGTCCTCGGGTGCGCCCTGGGGCACGGCTTCGACGTGGCCAGGCAGGGATACGTCAGCCTGCTGACCGGGTCGCGGGTGCCCGGGACGGCCGACAGCGCGGCCATGGTGGCGGCCAGGGACACCTTCCTCGGCGCCGGGCACTACGCCCCCCTTGCCGAAGCGATCGCCGGCGCCTGCCCTACCGGCGCGAAGGCGGTGGCGGACGCCGGGGCCGGGACGGGCCACTACCTGGCGCGGGTGCTCGACGAGCTGCCGGGGGCCGTCGGAGTGGCACTGGACGTCTCCAAGCACGCGATCAGGCGGGCCGCGCGGGCGCACCCCCGGCTGGGGGCGGTGGTGGCCGACGTCTGGAGACCACTGCCGCTGAGAGATGGCACGATAGATGTGCTTCTAAATGTGTTTGCCCCAAGAAACGGGGCAGAGTTTGCCCGAGTGCTCAGGGGTGACGGTGAGCTTGTCGTGGTCACCCCCACCTCGCGGCACCTCGTACCACTGGTGGAGCGGCTGGGACTTCTGTCGGTGGACGAGTCGAAGGAGCGACGGATGGCGGAGAGCCTGAGCGAACACTTCGTCGAGACCGACCGGAGCATCCACGAGTTCGAGATGACCCTGGGACACGACGCGGTCGGGGCGGTCGTGGGAATGGGGCCCAGTGCCTGGCACATGGATGCGGAAGTTATGCGGAGAAAAGTCCAAGGACTTCGTGAAATGAGCCCCGTGGAGGCTTCTTTCCGTATGTCTATCTTTAAGCGCCGCCCCTGAGCAAGCCGTGTGCTTGACAGCCACCTTCGGGGCGCCTGTTACTGATGTGACATTTAGTCCGAAATTCCCGGACATTACTCAAGCAATTACCCGTTGAAGACGACATACTGGACCGCAATCCGGCGAGCCCGCGACTGAACGCGTGAAGCTGACGCCTTGACGGAGGGAAGCGCCCTATGAAGGCGGAGGAACGCTGGCAGGCCAGGTTCCGCGCGCCGCGCGCGACGCTGCCTGTGTGGGCGGTCCAGGCTCCCAGCCGGTCCGTCTACCGCAGTAACGCCTCAGGGGCGTGGGAGGTCTACACCTGGGACCGCGCGGGCGGCTCGACCCGCCAGGTGACCTCACGTCCCAAGGGCACCTCACACGGCGCGCTCGACCCCACCGGGCAGTGGATCTGGTGGTTCGACGACACCGACGGCGACGAGTGGGGCCGGTGGATGCGCCAGCCCTTCTACGGCGGCCCCGACGAGCCGATCGACCTCGAACCCGGTTTCCCCTGCGGCCTCGGGCTCTCGGCGACCGGCGAGGCGGTCATCGGCATGGCCAGGCCCGGCCGCGGCTTCACCATCCACCTCGTCAGGCCGGGTGAGCCCGCTCGGACGATCTACGAGCACGCCGAGGCCGCCGCCGTCTCCGCCGTCTCCCTGGACGGCTCGCTGATCGCGATCAGCCACAGCGAGCACGGCGACGCCCGGCACCCCGCGCTGCGCGTGCTCCGGCGCCACGGTCAGGTCGTCGGCGACCTGTACGACGGTCCCGGCAAGGCGGTCTCCGGCCTGCGCTTCGCGCCGCTGTCCGGAGATCGCAGGCTGCTCACCCTGCACGAGCGCAGGGGCCGCCGCGAACCCCTCGTCTGGGATCCCGAGACCGGCGACCAGCGGGAGATCTGGCTGCGCGACCCGGGGGAGATCACCGCCGACTGGTACGGCGACGGCCGTTCACTGCTCGTCGTGCGGGGTCACCGCGGCCGCACCCACCTGAGCCGCTACGACCTTCCCGGCGGCGGCTTCTTCCCGATCGAGACCCAGCACGGCGTGATCGACGCCGCCGCGCCCCGCCCCGACGGCTCCGTCGAGTACGCCTGGTCCAGTGGGGCGCACCCGCCGCTGATCCGGTCGACCAACGGCCACATGGTGATGAGCCACGGCGGCCCCACCTCACCACCGTCGGTCCCGGTCGAGGACGTGGACGTGGAGGGGCCCGGCGGCCGGATCCACGCCCTGGTCTCGCGCCCCGAGCGCGGCTCCGGCCCCTTCCCCACCGTCTTCCTGCTGCACGGCGGCCCCACCTCGCAGGACGACGACTCCTTCGTGCCGCAGGTGGCCGCCTGGGTGGACCTGGGCTTCGCGGTGGTAAGGGTCAACTACCGGGGCTCCACCGGGTACGGCTCGAACTGGCGGAGCGCCCTCAGCGGCGACGTCGGGCACATCGAGCTGGCCGACGTGACCGCCGTCAGGGACGCCCTGGTCGACCGCGGCGTCTGCGACCCCGACCGGCTGGTGCTGTCCGGCGCCTCCTGGGGTGGCTACCTCACGCTGCTCGGCCTGGGCACCCAGCCCAAGATGTGGGCGGCGGGCATCGCCGCGGTGCCGATCGCCGACCACGCGGCCGCCTACGCGGAGGAGGCGGAGGCGCTGCGCTCCTACCACCGCGCGCTGCTCGGCGGCTCACCGGAGGAACAGCCCGAGCGGTACGCGGGCAGCTCTCCGATCACCTACGTCGACCAGGTCGAGGCGCCGCTGCTGATCCTCGCCGGAGAGAACGATCCGCGCTGCCCGATCGGGCAGATCGAGGCGTACGTGGCCAGGCTCGCCGGGCGCGGCCACGAGCACGAGGTCTACCGCTACGACGCGGGCCACGGCTCACTGGTCGTCTCCGAGCGCATCGCGCAGATGTCGGCGCAGCTGGACTTCGCCCGCAGACACGTGAAGACCGACATCTAGCCCCTGCCCGGCGCGAGGCGCAGGAGGGAGCCGCGGCGTGCCGCGGTGACCGGCACCCCGGCGAGAAGCCGCCCGACCACGGCGGGCAGAGGATCTGCCCGTGGAACCCGGTCGGCCCCGTCAGCGTGCTCGCAGGACCACGATCGCCATGTCGTCGGCGCTCGGCTCGGGGGCGAAGTCCTGGACAGCGCGGCGGATCCGCTCGGCGACCGCCCGCGCCGACAGGCCCACGCACTCGGCGAGCAGCTTGGCCAGACCCGCGTCGTCGTCGAGCAGCCGCCCGTCCCTGCGGCGCTCGGTGACCCCGTCGGTCACCGCGAGGAGCACGTCACCGGGGTCGAGGTGGACGACCTCCGCCTTGAAGGTCGCCTCGGGGAAGACGCCGAGCAGCGACTGGGAGGTCACCACCGTCTCCACGACACCGCTGGGTCGCAACCGCAGCGCCTCCGGGTGGCCGGCGGAGACCATCGACACGTTCAGACCGCTCGGCCCGGGCGTGATCTCCCCGTGCAGCAGCGTCAGGAACCGGGCGCGGTCGCCCTCCTCGAGGATGGCCTGGTTCAGGCGGTCGAGGACGGCGGCCACACCGTACCCCTCCCGGGCGAGCAGGCGCAGGGTGTGGCGGGCCAGGCCGGTGACCGCGGCGGCCTCGGGGCCGGTCCCGCAGACGTCGCCCACCGCGAACCGCCAGGATTTGTCGCCGACCGCGAACAGGTCGTAGAAGTCGCCGCCGACCTCGTTGGTCTCCCCCGCGGGCTCGTAGACCACCGCGGGGTCGAGGCCGGGGATCTCGCCGGGCTCGTCGGGAGGGAGCAGGCTGCGCTGGAGCGCCCGGTTGGCCGCCGCCTGAGTGGCGTACAGCAGGGCGTTGTCCAGGGCGAGGGCGGCGCGGCGGCCGATGTCCTCGGCGTACTGGAGCACATCCTCGGTGAACCGGTCGGGACGTCCAAGGCACATCGCGCCCAGCGTGCGCCCGCGCGCGAGAAGCGGGATGACCAGCACCTGCGAGCCGGCGAGCTGCATGGAACCACCGGTCTGCGGGATCTGGACGGTGGCGAGTTCCTCCCGGAGCTCGTCGATGCGCCGCTCATCGGTGTGCCAGAGGTAGGCTGGGCGCTGCGGGCCGCCGCCGTTGCTCCACGTGTAGACGGCACACCAGGTGGCCAGCCTCGGTACCACGATCTGCGAGATGATCGCGGGCACCATGTCAGGATCGAGGGTGCCCGCCAGCAGATCGCTGGCGTCGGCGAGAAAACCCATCCAGATCGGCCCGCGGCTGGGCTCCTCGGCGGTCCACTCCGAAGACGGCCGCCCGGAGGAACCGGGCAGCCGCAGCCTGGCCCAGTGCGTGCGCTGCTGACCGGCGAAGGTGACACCCCACTCCTCCACCGGTACGGACGGGGCGCAGGGGCTCGGCTCGGGGGCCCATTGCTGGCGCACCTCGATCTGCAGCCCGTCGCCCAGGTGGTTCCAGACGACCTCGAAGGGGGCGTCTCCCACCTGCGAGGAAAGCTCGGCCGCCAGCCGCTCGGCGGCCGCCAGCACGGACACGGCGGCCCAGGCGGTCATCACCTCCACGGTGAACCGCCTGACGGCGGGGACAGCTGTGTGTCCCGGGGTGAAGGTCGCTGCCAAGACGGCGCGAGGAGCACTGGTCACTATTCCGTGACTACCACACTTCCCGTTGACATGGGGTCAATCGAAGGTGGGACTACACATTGCGCACCGTGACAGACTGGGGTGACTCACGGCTGCGCCCCCGGGAGTCAAGGAGGTCATATGACCACGGTCAACACCGTGTCCGACGTCGAGGAGCGACGTTACAGCGAATCGGACCTACGGCCGATCCTGCAGACGCTCATCACCTGGCGCGACGGTGATTTCCGCCGCCGGGTGCCACATGCCCCGCCGGGAATCCTCAGCGAGATCCGGCTGCTGCTCAACGAGGTGGCCGACCGCCGCGAGCATCTGGCCAACGAGCTGCACAGGGTCCGCCGTGAGGTGGTGAAGGAAGGCCGCTTCGCCGAGCGTCTCACCCCCGGTCCCGGAGTGGGCTCGTGGGCCGAGAGCGTCGATTCGGTCAACTCGCTGATCGACGCGCTCGTCGGCCCGGTCAGCGGAGCGGCGGACGTGATCGACGCGGTGGCCAAGGGCGATCTGTCCCGCCGGATCGACCTTGACCGCGCTGCCAGAGGTGAGGTGCGCCGCCTCGGCAAGGCGATCAACGGCATGGTCGACCAGCTGTCGCTGTTCACCTCCGAGGTGACGCGGGTCGCCCGCGAGGTCGGCACCGAGGGCCAGCTCGGCGGCCAGGCGCAGGTGCGCGGCATGGCGGGAAGCTGGCGCGATCTCACCGAGGCCGTCAACACCATGTCCAGCCGCGTCTCGGCGCAGGTCCGCGACATCGCGGCGGTGACCACCGGAGTCGCACGGGGCGACCTGAGCCGCAAGGTCACCGTCGACGCGGTCGGCGAGATGTTCGAGCTGAAGAACACGGTCAACACCATGGTCGACCAGCTGCTGGCATTCGCCGAGGAGGTCACCCGCGTCGCCCGCGAGGTCGGCACCGAGGGCCAGCTCGGCGGCCAGGCGCAGGTGCGCGGCGTCTCCGGCGTCTGGAAGGACCTCACCGACAACGTCAACGTGATGGCGGGCAACCTGACCACCCAGGTCCGCGCGATCGCCGCGGTGTCCACGGCGGTGGCCCAGGGCGACCTGTCCAAGAAGATCACCGCCGACGCCCAGGGTGAGATCCTCCAGCTCAAGGACACCCTCAACACCATGGTCGACCAGCTGTCGATGTTCGCCGACGAGGTCACCCGCGTCGCCCGCGAGGTCGGCACCGAGGGCCAGCTCGGCGGCCAGGCCCGGGTCCGCGGCGTC